>QEUR01000272.1 GCA_003577095.1 Acidobacteriota bacterium | reverse complement strand
GGCACCGTCCGTCGCGCCGGACAGCCCCCTCGCCGACCGCCTCCTGCGGCACGTCGGCGAGCACGGGACCGACACCTCCCACCTGGAGCGCTCCGCAGCGTTCGCCGAGGTGAGGTGCGCCCCCGTCAGGGCCGGCGAGGTCCTCGTGGCGGCCGGGTCGCCCCCGGCCTTCGTCTACATCCCCCTGGGGACAGGCCTGACCGTCCACCCGACGGGGGGCTACCCGCCGGCGCCGCTGCACCCCTGGGTGCCCGTCGGGCTGACCGGCGCCGTCCGCAGGGCGTCCCGCAACGGCGAGATCGTCGCCGACCGGGACGTCGAGGTGGTCATGGTCCCCAGCGAGGAGTTCGTCACCGGGTGGCTGCGGCCGCTGCGGGCGCGGCAGCTGGCCGAGCTGCTCACGAGGAGGGCCTGACGGCCCGTCGACGAGCGGGTATGCGGTGACCCACCTGCGCGCCGGTCCCACCCGGCATACCCTCCAGGAAGGAGCAGCAGGAGAGAGGTGCCCATGTCACTGCCGACGATCGAGCCCCGGCCCGACCTCTACGACGACGCGGAGCGCTGGTCGGTCGACCAGCTGCGGGCGGAGCAGCTGGCGCGGCTGCAGGACTGCGTCCGGCGCGCCTACGACGGGGTGGGCCACTACCGTCGCCGGCTCGACGAGCGCGGGGTGCACCCCGACGACATACGGACCCTCGACGACGTCCGGCTGCTGCCGTTCACGACGAAGGCCGACCTGCGCGACAACTACCCCTTCGACATGTTCGCGGTGCCGCGGGAGCGGTGCGTGCGCGTCCACGCGAGCTCGGGCACGACGGGTCGGCCGACGGTGGTCGGCTACACGAGGAAGGACATCGACACCTGGGCCGACCTGGTCGCCCGCTGCCTGCGGGCGGCGGGCGTGCGGCCCGGCGACCTGGTCCACGTGGCCTACGGCTACGGCCTGTTCACCGGCGGGCTCGGCGCGCACTACGGCGTGGAGCGCCTGGGCTGCACGGCCGTGCCGATGAGCGGCGGCCAGACCGAGAAGCAGATCCAGCTCATCCGCGACTTCAGGCCGTCGGTGATCATGGTCACGCCCTCCTACTTCCTGGCGATGATGGACCACGTCAAGAGCCTCGGCCTGGACCCCTCGGAGACGTCCTTGCAGATCGGGGTCTTCGGCGCCGAGCCGTGGACGCAGGCGATGCGCGAGGAGATCGAGGCCGAGTGCCGGATGCACGCCACCGACATCTTCGGGCTCTCCGAGGTGATGGGGCCGGGCGTGGCGCAGGAGTGCGTGGAGACCAAGGACGGGCTGACGCTGTGGGAGGACCACTTCTACCCCGAGATCATCGACCCGATCACCGAGGAACCGGTGCCCGAGGGCGAGGAGGGCGAGCTGGTCCTCACCGCGATGACGCGCGAGGCGATGCCGGTGCTGCGCTACCGCACCCGCGACCTGACCCGGCTGCTGCCCGGCACCGCGCGGCCGAGCTTCCGCCGGATGGCGAAGATCACCGGCCGGTCCGACGACCTGATGATCGTGCGCGGCGTCAACGTCTTCCCGACCCAGATCGAGGAGATCGTGCTCAAGGTCGAGGGGCTCAGCCCGCACTTCCAGTGCGTGCTGACGCGCCCCGGCCGGATGGACGAGCTCACCGTCAACATCGAGGGTGCGCCCGGGCTGCCGCCGGAGCGCCGCGAGGTGCTCGCCCGCGAGGTGGCCCACCAGATCAAGTCCCGGATCGGCACCTCCGCCCAGGTCGTCGTCCTGGCCGAGGGCGGCATCGAGCGCTCGGTGGGCAAGGCGCGCCGGATCGTCGACCGGCGCCCGAAGGACTGACGCCGGCTCAGCCGCCGACCGGGCAATCCGAGCGCACACGCGCGTAGTCGCCCGCGGCGGCCGCGGCCGTCCACGGGTGCCACGACGGCATCCACTCGCGGGCGAAGAGGTCGACGAACTCCGTCTCGGACGGGGGCTCGTCCACGGGCATGCCCAGGCGCTCGACGCAGGCCGCGGTGGCGAGGTAGTCGCGGTAGACCGCCGTCAGGGCCGCCCGGGCGGTCTGCGGGACCTGCCCGTCGGCACCGGGGTGCACCTCCACCGGCGGCAGCCGCATCGCCAGCTCGGCGTCGCACAGCGAGGTGTCGCGGGTGTAGTCGCCCGCCAGCGCCCCGGACCGCGAGGCCGAGAGCGAGGAGCCCGTGACCCACACGGTGTAGCCGCGGCTCTCCAGGCACGAGCGGCGCAGCACCTGCCACACCCGCTCGGTCTCGGCGGACGCGTCGACAGGGACCGCGTCGGGCTCGGTCTGCGGCGGCTCGGGCGCCTGCTCGGTCAGGGTCGGGGTGTGCTCGGGGGCGTCCGGCGTCGGCGTACCGTCCGTGTCGCCGGTCGGGAGGCGGCCCGTGCCGTCCGTGTCGCCGGTCGGGGTGCCGTCCGTGTCGCCGGTCGGGAGGGTGCGGGAGGTGGGGGCCGTCGTGCCTGCGGGTATGGCGTCGCGCCCGGCGGGCGCACCGCCCACCAGCGCCCAGCCCAGGACCGTCGTGGCCAGCACCGCCGCGACGCCGCCGGAGGCCAGGGCGGTGCGGCGACGGCGGACGCGGCGCCCCCGCTGCCAGGTGGTCTCGGCCAGGCCGTCCGGGACGCGGGCGTCCTCGGACGCCACGGCCATCGCCCGGCGCAGGCCCTCGGAGGTGTGCGGGCCTAGGCGGTCGTGCCCCATGTCCGTCCTCCTCCCGGTCGTCCGTGCCGCGCCTCGCCGTGCCGTGCCTCGCCGTGCCGGCCCGCGCCGGACCGCTCCTCGCGCGGCGGGTCGTCGACGGCCGGCACCAGGCGGCGCAGCGTGCGGATCGCGTCGCTGGCCTGGCTCTTGACGGTGCCGCGGGCCACGCCGAGCGTCTCGGCGATCTCGGCCTCGCTGAGGTCCTCGAAGTAGCGCAGCACCATCACCGCCCGCTGGCGCGGCGGCAGCAGCGCGAGCGCGGCCCGCACCTGCGCGCCCTCGACCCAGCGCTCGGTGAGGTCGGGCACGACGGTCGCGACCATCACGCCCTGCTCGTCCTGGTGGTCGACCAGCCGCTCGCGGCGCACCCTGCGCCACCGCGAGACTGCGTCGCGGTAGAGGATGCGTCGCACATACGCCTCCGGGGCCTCGTCGCGGAGCCGCTCCCACCGGCTGGCCAGCTTGACCAGCGCCTCCTGGACGAGGTCCTCGGCCAGATGGTGGTCGCCGCAGATCAGGTAGGCCGCCCGCAGCAGGGCGTCCTGGCGCGCCCGGACGAAGGCGACGTAGTCGTCACCCTGGCTCGTTCGCGTCATCGCACTCCACGTCGGTCGGTCTGCACCCTGAACGCGCCATGATGCCCGATCGGTTGGGTCCGGGCGATGTCCGTGCCCGACCACCGGGACGCGCCACGTGACGAGTCTCACGTGACCGCCGGGGGCGCGACCCAACCTTCCGGGCGCCCCGGTGCGTTGGGAGTTCATGGTCCAGAGCAGGCGCCCGGAGCCGCGGCGCAGGGTCGCGTCACGATCGGGTCACGTCTGCGGGGCCGTCCTGGTGCCCCGTCGGAGGGTGTGCCTAGGGTTCGCCCTATGACGTCGTGGTTCGGATGGGCGCTGCGCCGCGCCCGGGCCTCGACGGGGCTCCTGCTGACCCTGCTGGCGCTGGTCACCGCCACGACCGCGATCCTCGCGGGGGCGGTGGGCTACTCGGGTGCCGCGGCCACGACCGCCGCGCGGCAGGCGATCACCGGCGCGCCCCCGGGCGAGGCCGGCATCCGGGTGCAG
>QEUR01000271.1 GCA_003577095.1 Acidobacteriota bacterium | reverse complement strand
GGCCGGACAGACCGGCAGCTGCTCCCTGCCCAGACGCCACGACGCCCTCCCAGATCCTCACCAAGCCACCCCGACCAACCCCATCGGTGGATCAGGGCTCAGTGGGCCACCGGCACTGGCAGCAGGCCGGGTCGCCAGTCACCGGCGGCCACGCGTGGGGTAGATCGTGCAGATCCTTCCTGCACGTATCCTGCACGGACGCCTCGTCGACGGCCAACGAAGAAGGCCCCTCGCCTGCGTTTCCGCAGGCCAGGGGCCTCGTGACTGAGGAACAGTCGGGTGGACGTGAAGGGACTCGAACCCCTGACCTCTCGCGTGTGAAGCGAACGCTCTAACCAGCTGAGCTACACGTCCGGAAGCGCCCGGCGGGCGCGAGGACACACTTTAGCGGTCCGCGCCCGCCGGACGAAATCCGGTCCCGGTCGGCTCAGCTGGTGGCCGCCGACTGGTAGACCGCCTGCTCGGTGTTGCCGAAGTAGGGGCCGTACATGACGTCCTTCTCGCCGCGGTAGCCGAAGGAGTTGACCGAGTTGAGCTTGCCGCCGGTGATCCAGCCGCCGCCGCTGGAGCCGCCCGTCATCGAGCAGGGCAGCCGGTGGTCGGTCGTCCCGCGCGAGTCGGTGCCGGCCGTGCCCGAGCACCGCCACAGGTCCTGGCCGTCGTAGGGCTTGGCCGCCGGGTAGCCGTAGGCGTCGAAGGTGAGCCCGTAGCCCAGGTTGAAGGCGATCGGGTAGGACCCGGTCACGTCCGTGAGGCTCTGGCCGGAGGAGTTCTCCGCCATCACGGCGAAGCCGACGTCGTGGTTGAAGTCGCCCTCGTTCGCCCACGCGCTGGTGGTCCGCAGGCTGGTCGCCACCCACTGGCCGTAGGGCGCCGAGCCGTTGTCGTAGGCCGGCACGAAGACGAAGTTGGTGGCGAAGGCGCCCGGTCCCTCGTTGAGGCAGTGGCCGGCCGTGGTCACCACGTCACCGTTGCTGCTCTGGGTCGCGGTGCCGGAGCAGACGTAGTTGGACCCGCCCAGGGTGAAGAAGACCTTGCCGAACTCCGGCTGCTGGGGGACCTGGACCGCCTTGGCCGAGCCGCCCCCCTTGTCCGGCTTGCCCTTGCCCTGACCGGGGCCGGCCAGCTCCATCGGCGTGGCGGAGCGCATCCGCTCCGGCGTCCAGTAGGCGCGCACACTCGCCTGCTCGGCGCGCGTCGTCGCGGCCTCGTGGTGGACGACGGCGCGGTCCTGGCCGGCTCCCTCGCCGTGTCCTGGTGCCGCTCCGGCCCCCGGACCGGCCAGCATCGTCAGGACCAGGGCACCGGCCCCGCTCAGGGCCAGGGCCGTCTTGCGCAGTGTGCTCATGCAGGGTGCTCCTCTTCGGGGAACGGCGCGGTGTGTTCCACGCCACAGTCGAAGATAGGGTCCTGCTGGCCCGCGCGGAAGGTGCCGCGGGTATGGGTTCGGTAAAGATCTCCGGCGCACCGGCTACGGGTTGGGGTCCTCCGCCGCCCGCCGGGCGAAGACCTCCCGGGCCAGCGTCCCCACCGGCCCGGGCCCCTCCCCCAGCGTCCGCGGCCTCACCGCCGGCGCGGGCAGCTCGCGGCCACCCAGCGTGGTGGCGACACCAGCGACGTACAGCTTGGTCACGGCGCAGACGTCACGGGTGCTGGAGGTGATCCAGACCTCGTCGGCCTGGTCGAGCACCGCCATCGGCAGGTCCTCCTCGACCACCTCGAGGCCCTCGTCCCGGAGCCACTCGATCGTCAGCTCGCGCGTCACCCCCGCCAGCGGTCCGCTGCGCAGCGACGGTGTGCCCACCACCCCGTCGACCACGACGAAGACGTTGGAGCCCGTCCCCTCGCACAGCAGGCCGGCGGTGTTGGGCATCAGCGCCTCGCTGGCGCCGAGCCTCTTCGCGGCCGCCAGCGCGACCACGTTGTCGGCGTAGGACGTCGTCTTCAGGCCGGCGAGGGCCCCGACGTCGTTGCGGGCCCAGGGCACCACCGCCACCGCCGTGCTCGCCGGCGGTCGCTCCTGCACCTGCGCGGTGACGAGGTATGTCGTGGCGCCGGGCACGCGGTCGCTGCCCAGTGGTCCCGGGCCCGCCGTGACGGTGTAGCGCAGGCGCCCGAACGGCACCGGTGCCACGCCGAGGACCGCGTCGATGCCCTCCTGCAGCCGGGCCCGGTCCAGCGGCGGCAGGCCCAGCCCGGCGAGCGAGCGCTCCATACGCTCGTGATGGCGGTCGGCGGCGAAGAGGACGCCGTCCTGCACCTTGCCGGTCTCGAAGACCCCGTCGCCCACGGTGATCCCGTGGTCCAGCGCGCTGAACGACCTCTCCCCCGGCTCCACGAGCCTGCCGTCGACCCAGACCCGCACCTGCTCCGTCCCGTCCGTCATGCGACCTACTGTGCCAGCCGGCGAGGCTGCGGTCGCCGTCGGCGGATCCACAACTACGCTGGGTCGTGTGACGACGAGCCTCTACCTCTCCTCGGCCGAGACCCAGTCCGGCAAGTCGGCCCTCGCCGTCGGTCTGCTCGCCGAGCTGTGCGCGCGCGGCGGCCGCGTGGGCGTCTTCCGCCCGATCGTCCTCGACACCGGCCACGACCGGCTGCTGGAGCTGCTCCACCCGATGTCG
Source organism: Acidobacteriota bacterium (assembly GCA_003577095.1). Lineage (GTDB taxonomy): Bacteria > Actinomycetota > Actinomycetes > Actinomycetales > Dermatophilaceae > Ornithinicoccus. Next base: position 1,169 of record QEUR01000271.1, on the reverse strand, counting down.
ACCTCGCCCGCCGGCATCGAGGAGGCGGTGGGCGTCACCTACGAGGACGTCCACCGGCGGCACGACGCCGCGGTCGGCACCGCGGTCGAGCGCTTCCACGCCTTCGCCGCCCAGCACGACGTCGTCCTGGTCGTCGGCTCCGACTTCACCGGCGTGCCCGCGCCGACCGAGTTCTCGGTCAACGCCGCGATCGCGGCCCACCTCGCCGCGCCGATGGTGCTGGTCGTCCCGTGCTTCGACCGCTCGGTCGAGGAGAGCGTCACGGCGGTGCAGCTCATCGTCGACGAGGCCCGCAGCCGGCACGCCGAGGTGGCGGCGGTCGTGGCCAACCGGGTCCCCGACGGCGGGGGCGAGGCGCTGGGCGCCGGCATCGTCGAGCGGCTCCGGTCGGAGACGACCCCGACCGGCAAGCGGAGGGGCCGCGTGTCCGGACCGGTCCCGGTCTTCCCGGTCCCGGCCGACGAGCTCCTCGCCGCACCCACCGTCCGCGACCTGATGGAGGCGGTGGACGGGCGGCTGCTGCTCGGCGAGGAGCAGCACCTCGACCGGGAGGCCATGGGCCTGGTGGTCGCCGGCATGACGATGCCGCACGTGCTCGACCGTCTGCACGAGGGCTGCGCGCTGGTCTGCGCGGGCGACCGCGAGGAGGTTCTCCTGGCCGCCCTCCTGGCCCACCGCTCCTCCACCTTCCCCTCCCTGTCGGGCATCGTCCTCAACGGCGGCTTCCTGCCGACCGAGCAGGTGCTCAGGCTCGTCGAGGGCGTCGGCGTGGAGCTGCCGATCGTCGCCTGCGACGCGGGCACCATGGACACCGCGGCGGCCTTCTCGCGGGTGCAGGCCCGGATCGGGCCGGGGTCGACCCGCAAGATCGAGCGGGCCAGGGCCTTGGTCCACCAGCACGTCGACATGGACGTCCTGCTGCCGGACGGCGGCCACCGGCGCCCGGCCCCGGCGGGCGACCGCGTCGTCACGCCGCTGATGTTCGAGCACGAGCTCTCGGCGCGCGCCCGCGCGGCGGACGCGCACATCGTGCTGCCGGAAGGGGTCGAGGACCGGATCCTGCAGGCCGCCGACACGGTCCTGTCGCGCGGCACCGCCCGGCTGACCCTGCTGGGCGAGGAGGGCCAGGTCCGGGCCCGCGCGGCCGCGCTCGGCCTCCACCTCGACGC
>QEUR01000005.1 GCA_003577095.1 Acidobacteriota bacterium | reverse complement strand
CCTTCCGCCACGTCCAACGGCTCGACCTGGTCCCGGACCTCGTCCGGCCGCACCTCGATCGAGTCCCGGACGCGCTCCCACATCTCCTCGTCGAACTCGTCGACCGGTGCGGCGTAGCGGAAGCCGAACTTGGGCAGCCCCTCGGTCTCGACGATCAGCTCCACCTGGTGGATGCGGGTCGCCTTCAGAGGCGTCTCGGTGAGGGACCGCACCTCGGCGGTCGTGTAGAAGACGTCGAACTCCACCGCCCGCTCGGCGCCAGCGATCTCGACCTCGTGGCTCGTGTCGAGGGTGGCGTCCGAGGGCAGCGAGCTGGTGAGCTGCAGACGCAGCAGCTGCTCGCGCAGCTCCAGCTCGCCCACGTGGCCCCGCTCGAGGAAGACGAGCAGGCGCGGCGGCGGTGAGGACTGCCCGGTGTAGGGCACGCCGACGTCCATCGCCGCCTGCCGCACCCGCTGCTCGTCCGGCCTGGGCTCCCACCCCGGCGGAGTGGCGATCGAGAAGCCCGCGCTCTGACGCAGCGTCCACCCGTCCGGGGCCGGTGCCGTGCGCTCGGCGACCCCGCCTGGCGCGACGGTGGCGTTGGCGAAGTCCTGGGGCGCGGAGGGCTCCGCCGCGTCGCAGGCGCCGAGGACGACCAGCAGCCCGGACGCCGCTACCGCCACGATCCCCCTGTGCCACGCGCTCACGGGACGGTGATCTCCACCCGGCGGTTGCGCGCCTGCGCGGCCTTCACCTGCTCGGCAGAGCCCGTCTCGTCGGCGACCGGCTGGCTGGAGCCGTGCCACTCCACGGAGATCTTCCACCCGGAGCCGAGCTTCTTCTGCAGCGCTGCGGCGACCGCCTTGGCCCGCTGCTCGGAGAGCTCGTCGTTGCGTGCGGCGCTGCCCTGGCCGTCGGTGTGGCCGGCCACGACGATCGCCCGCTTGTCCTGCGCCTTCAGGGTCTTGACGGCGACGGCGATCGCCTGGTCGGCCTTGCCGGTGAGCTTGGCCTTGTCGAAGTCGAAGAGGACGGAGGTGTCCAGGCTGACCTCGAGCGCCTCACCTTCCTCCACGGTGGCGCCGGCCTCCTCGGTCCGGGTGGCGTAGGCGCGCAGGCTCTCCCGGGCGCCCTCGGCCGGGCTTCCCTCCGCCGGTGTCGTGACCGGCAGGCCGGCGTCGGGCAGGATGACGAGCCGCTCACCGCCGGGGTCGGCGATCTTGACCTCCAGGGTGATCTGCTGGCCGGGCTCGACCATCGAGCCCCGGTGGCAGTCGGGGTCCTTGGCCATCCGTCCCGTCGGCGCGACCGGGCCGTAGGCTGCCAGGCCCTGGAAGCAGTGCTGCCCCTGGAGGTCGGGGAACTCGAACTCGTGCCGGGCCAGGGTGTAGCTGGGCCGGAAGTCGCCGGCGTTGATCATCGTGGTCCGAGCCGTGACGACTCCGTCTGCCCGGGTGACCTTGTCGATGGTGAGGACCTCGTCCCAGCCGAAGGGCACGCTCTGCGCGTCCGGCAGCGGGGTGACGGGCACGTCCTCGATGACCCCCACGTCGGCGACCTCGACGTCGACGGACTCCGCGTCTGCCGGCAGTGACACGACCGCCCAGGCGGGGGCCTGGCCCTTGTCCCCGAGCTCCTGGTAGACCGCGGTCGAGAGGCTGCAGAGACACCGGTCGTCCTTGTCCCGCACGGGCAGGTGCCGGACGTCGTCCTGGTCGACGACCGCCACCCGGGAGAACTCGTAGCCTCCCCGGGTGTGGAGGAAGCCGGGCTCGAACCACTGCGCGGCCGCGGTGCTGCTCGACGCTCCCCTGATCCGGCCCGTCACCACGGCGCGGGTGTCGTCCAGCCGGTGGACACCGAACAGCGTGAACTCCCGCTCCCCCTGAGAGATCGTCTTGATCTCCTGCGGCCACGTGCGCTCGACCGGGCCCGCTGCCGGGACCGGCGTGTTGAGCTCGGGCTCGGGCGTCGCGTCCTGGGTCGCGGTCGCGGTGTCGTCGTCCGAGGGTGCGGCGCTCGACGGCGCCGCCTCCGAGCTCTCCGAGGCGGTGGTGCCGGAGGTCGTCGGGTCCGGCTGCGAGCTGGTGCCGTCACAGGCGGCGAGCATCAGCAGGACCGCAGCCGTCGCTGCGGCGCGGGTCAGTGCACGCGTCATCGGTCAGGGATTCCTTTCGGTTGGGGAGCAGCGGGCGGGACGACCGCTACTCCACGAGCGCGACCTGCCACTCGACCGGCTGGCGGAGCTGGCCCAGGAGCCGGGCCAGATCGTCCCCGCCGATCTCGACCGGGTCGTCCGGCCCGGGTGGCGGTGGCGGCGGCTCGGTGGGATCGTCCTCGTCCTCGGGCGGGTCCGGCTCGAGCGACGGCGGCACCAGGACGATCTTGTCGCCGGCCAGGCAGCGACCGTCCCACCACAGGCCGAGGCGGGCGCGGTTGAAGCAGAGGGGCCCCCCGGTGATCCTCGCCTCGGCGGTCGCGCTGAACTCCGGACGGCGAGCCTCGCCCTCGACCGTGGACTTCACTGCCCGGGCCCGGGCCGTGAAGCGCATGGACGTCAGGCGGCTGTCGACGGAGAACGCCCTGAGGGTCGACCCGTTGGCCGACGCGAGGCGGGAAGCCTCGGTCTGGGCAGCGGCCGTCCACGTGGTCTGGGGCAGGTCCAGCAGCTGCCGGAGGTGGCCGATGGCCAGTCCGGGGGTGTAGGGCAGGGACGCGAGGTGCGCGTCGACCTCGTCGACGTAGCCCTCCGCGGCGGCCAGCGCCGCGGCGTCGCTCGCCGTCCGCGCCTGCGTCTCGACGGTGACCCCGCGGCCCAGGACCGTGATGAGGGTGACCGCGACCGTCATGAGGACCGCGACGGAGAACACGAGGAGCAGTGCGGCCTGACCCGTCTCCCGACGCTCGTGGAACAGGCGGCGGATGGTCCCCATCGCGGTCATGTCTCCCTCCCCAGGGCGTTCAGCTGGTCGTCTTCCCTACGACGTCGCGCCCGGCTCACACTAGGTGAGCCGGGCGCAGACGACAAATCTTGGTCAGCCGACCAGTTTGCCGAAGGCCTCGCTGACCTTGCCCTTGACGGCGGTGCCGATGAAGTTGTCGCCGCTGAGCAGCGTGATGGCCGCGGCGATCACGAGGGCGACGAGCAGCACCATGCCGGCGTACTCGACGGCGCCCTGGCCCTTCTCGGAGCGCATCCGCTCGAACGCGCCGGCGATGTGGGCGGTGGCGACGGTGTGGGCGCCGATCAGGCCCTTCTGGAAGTTCTCCATGGTGTTGTCCTCCGTGTGTGCTTCGTGATGTCTAGGGATCCATTCCCCTGTGGAACACCCACTACGTTATGGCCCCGCGCGCACCCTCCGGTAGGTCGTAAGGTCCCCATCCGGGTCCCTACTTGCGATGGGGTCATAGGGCCCTATCGCTCCAGCCAGCTGATGATGGCGCCGGCCCGGCTGGTGACACCGAGCTTGGCGTAGATCCGGCCGAGGTGGTTCTTCACTGTCTTCTCCGACAGGAAGAGCCCGCGGGCGATCTCGGCGTTGGAGCCGCCCCGGACCAGCTCGTCCATCAGCTCCACCTCTCGACGCGTGAGCCTCAGGTCAGGGCGGTCTGGCGCCAGCCCTGCGCTGTGGCTGCCGGCGCCGTCGGACCCGGTCCCGGGATCGGGATCCTCGCCGATCCCCGCGAGCGCGACCTGGGCCGCACGCGGGCTCAGCACGGCCCCGCCGCGCACGCTGGTGCGCAGGGCGCCCTGGAGCTCCTCCGGAGCGAAGGCGCCGTGCACGAGGTAGCCCACCGCTCCCGAGGCCAGGGCCTCCTTGATGATGGCCGCCTCCTCGGAGTGGGTCAGCATGACGATCGGGACCTCCGTCGTCCTCTCGCGCAGCACGGCGAGCCCGTCCTTGCCCGGCATCCGGACGTCGAGGAAGGCCACGTCCACCCTGCCCTGCTGGAGGACCTCCAGGGCCTGGACGCCGTCCTCAGCCTCGACGACCTCCACCACCTCGGCCATGTCCTCGAGCATCATCCGCAGTCCGATGCGGACGATCGCGTTGTCGTCCACGACCAGCACGCGCCAGCCCCCGTCGTCGGTCATCCCGCTTCTCCTGTCGTCGTCGGCACAGGTGTGCCCGGCGCGGCATGACCGCGCTCTGCCGCACCGGTGTCCTGGACGTGCGCCGGGACCTCCAGCACGACCGTCGTGCCCCGCCCGGGAGTGCTCTCGAACCGGGCGCTTCCGCTCACGCGGGCGAGCCGCCGGGCAACCCCGTCGACCCCGAAGTGCCCCCTGGCGACCCAGTCTCCCGTGCGCGTGGACGCCATACCCCGCCCGTCGTCGCGGACGGTGACGCTGACCCAGCCCGACGACTCGACCGCGGTCAGGCTCACCGTGTCTGCCGCCGCGTGCCGGGCGACGTTCTCCAGCAGCTCGCCCACCGCCGACAGCAGCTCGTGCGCCACGCCGGGCCCCAGCTCGAAGGGGCCGACGTCGAGCTCGAGGCGCAGACCGGGATGTGCGGTCTGCCAGGTGCGCGCCAGGTCCGCCAGCGCGACGCTCGGCTCGCTGTCCTCCACCGTGCGCCGGCTCGCGACGAGCTCCCGGGTCTCGAGCCGGGCACGGTCCACGCTGTCCCGCAGCAGCGCGACCTGCTCCGAGGCAGGGTGCCCCTCCTCCCCCAGCCTGGTCGCCAGGTGGGCGGACATCAGGTGGATCCCGTGCAACGACTTGGCGACCGAGTCGTGCATCTCCACCGACAGGCGCATCCGTTCCTCCGCCTGGGCGGTGCGCAGCCGTTCCGCGCGCACCGCCAGCTCCAGGGACCGGTAGTCGTGCAGGACGCTCCTCGTGCGGGCGGCCGCCGCCACCGACAGGCAGACGACGACGACCCGCAGCGCCGCCTTCAGCGCCTCCTGGAGGTCGCCCACGACGAGGTCGGCGAGCCCCAGCCCGAGGTAGACGACCATCGGGCCGCTGAGCGCGACCATCCAGGGTGTGCGCTGGCCCACGAGGGCCCAGAGGAAGACGGTGGCGGCGACGTAGCCCAGGGCCCAGCCGTCCGTGCCGAAGGTCGCCAGCACCACGACGGCCAGCAGCGAGTCGAGGAGCGGGATCACGACGGAGCGGGCGGCGCGGTCCCAGCGGCTGGGGCGCCCGAGATAGAGGGTCATCACGGTCAGCGCCACCACGGCGGACATGGTCGCCCCCGCGTCGGCTCCAGCGCCGTCGATGACGACGAGGAGCAGCCCGACCGCGGTGCGGGTGGTCAGGACGACGTGGACGACGACATGCACCCACTCGACGCTCTCGCGGGCCTCGCGGGGCTGGCGCTCACGCACCGAAGATGCTCCCGAGCACGTCCGCCTGGCTGAGGAAGAGCGCGGCCATGACCAGCAGCAGCGCGGCCGGCACGATGATCAGCGTGACGACCAGCGACACCTTGGGGATCGCCTGGGCGGTCGCCTTCTTGACGTCGGCGGCGCGGATCCGGCGGACCTCCTTGGCGATGTCCTGGAGCGCCTCCGAGACGGGCGCGCCCAGCTCCTCGGCCTGCAGCATGGAGGTGACCCAGGAGTGCAGCGCCGGTGCGTCGTTGCGCTGCCGCAGGGCCTCGAACGCGTCGCGCCGGGTCATCCCCAGACGCATGTCGGCGAGCACGCGGTCGACCTCCTGGCTCAGCGGAGAACCCGGCTGCCCGGCGGTCACCCGGGCCAGGGCGCTGCGCAGGGCCAGGCCGGCCGTCACGGTCACGGCGAGGATGTCGAGGAAGTCCGGCAGCTCCTTGGCGACCATCCGCTGCCGCTTGCGCGCCGCACCGCGCAGCCACAGCTCCATCCACAGGGCGAAGAAGGCGGCCACCAGGGCGCCGATGAGGAGCTGACCCGCCAGTGCGAAGAACACGAGCACCACCGCGCCGAGCGTGACGAAACCGGCCTGCCGCCGGACGTAGGTGCGCACGCGCATCCCCTCGGGCCGTCCGGCGCGGTCGAGCCGGTGCTCGAGGGCCGTGAGCCGGCGCTCGCCGTAGAGGCGCAGCAGCGTGGCCTCCGAACGGCGTCCCAGGGCGTCCAGCAGCCGGATCATCAAGGGGATCCGGGCCGGGCCGTCCTCGGTCTCCGGCTGGTAGCGCTCCTCGACCTCCTCCAGGCCGGTGCTGCGCAGCAGGCGCCAGCCGCGCATCCCGACCACCATGACGAGCACGGCGGCCGTCGGGAAGACGAGCATCATCACGGTCCCGGTCGACATCAGATCTCCACCTTGGTGATGCGCCGGATGAGGATGACCCCCAGGACGAACATGGAGCCGGAGACCAGCAGCACGATCTGACCGAGCAGGGTGGTCGCCAGCGTGTCCAGCGAGCCGGGCTGGACAAGGTTCATCAGGAAGATCGCCCCCACACCGATGAGCAGCACGGTGTAGCCGCTGAAGACCGCCCCCGAGACCGAGTTGCGCAGCTCACGCTCCAGCTCCCGGCGCTCGTCGAGCGTCGTCGCGATCGTCGTGAGCGAGGTGGAGAGGCGTCCTCCCGCCTGGCTCTGCACCAGCAGGGTGCGGATGAGCACCTCCAGGTCTCGGGAGGGCAGCCGGGTGTTGAGGTCGGCCAGCGCATCGTTGAGCGAGTGCCCGAGGCTCATCTGCCGCTGCACCTCGCGGAACTCGGTGCTCGCCGGGTCTGGCAGCTCGCGCACGACGAGGTCGACCGCGGTGCGCAGGGCCAGGCCGGCACCGGTGGCGTTGGCGAGGAGACGGGCGAGGTCGGGCAGCTGGCCCATGAAGGCCACGACACGCTGCTGCCGGCGCCGGTCCAGCCACTTGTCGGCGCTGACCACGACGGCCGCCACGAGCACGACCGCCCCGAGGTTGCCGAGGAACCCGCGGGCGAGCCACCCCAGCAGGAGGCCGCTCAGGGCCGCGACGACGACGAAGTCGAACGCGCCGAGGCGGACGTCGGCACCAGCCAGCCGCGGGTCGATGTAGGCGCCGGCCCGGGTGCGGCGGAACCAGCCGTTGAGCTTGCGGCGTCGCTCGCCGAAGCGGTCGATGCGCTCGTCGCCCCGCGCCGAAGCCTCGATCTCGCCGGTCCGGCGCATCGTCTCGCGGTTGACGCTGAGCGCCATGACCAGCGCCACGAGGGTGAACGCCAGGAGCAGGGCGATGACAGCCGGCGAGGCGCCCATCAGCCCGCCTCTGCGTGGGCCTCGGGGACCTGCTGCCCCGCGAGGTGCAGACGCTGGGCGAGCTCCGGCGGGAGCGCGTGGTGCACGAACACGCCGCGCGCCCGCTCGCCGAGCACGGCCGGGTCGGCCACGAAGCGCGCGAGGGGGACGGTCCGGAAGGGCTCGCGCCGCTGCGAGACGAGGGCCGCGACCTCGACCACCCTGCGGCTGCCGTCGTGCAGGCGGGAGAGCTGCACGACGATGTCCACCGCGGTGTTGATCTGGTCGCGCAACACCTCGGTCGGCAGCGCGATCTCGTCCATCGAGGCCAGCGTCTCCAGACGCCCGAGCGCGTCCGTGGTGCTGTTGGCGTGCACGGTCGCCAACGAGCCGGCGTGACCGGTGTTCATGGCCTGCAGCATGTCGAGCGTCTCCCCGCCGCGGACCTCGCCGACGACGATCCGGTCCGGGCGCATGCGGAGGCTGTTGCGGACCAGGTCGCGGATCGTGACCTGCCCCGACCCCTCGACGTTGGCCGGCCGCGACTCGAGGCGCACGACGTGCGGCTGCTGGAGCGAGAGCTCCGCCGCGTCCTCGATGGTGATGATCCGCTCGTGCTCCGGGATCATCCCCGAGAGGCTGTTGAGGAAGGTCGTCTTCCCGGTGCCGGTGCCGCCGGAGATGATGATGTTGAGCTTGGCCCGCACGAAGGTGGTCAGCAGCTCGGCCACCGGGCGGGAGAGCGTCTCGCGGACGACCAGCTCCTCGAGCCGGAACGGACGCGGGAAGCGGCGGATGGTCAGCGTCGGTCCGTCCAGCGCCAGCGGCGGGATGATGACGTTGACCCGCTCGCCGCTCTCCAACCGCGCGTCCACCATCGGGCTGGACTCGTCGATCCGGCGGTTGACCCGCGACACGATGCGGTCGATGGTCTGCATGAGCTGCTCGTCGGAGGAGAACACCGTCGGGTGCCGCTCCACCTGACCGCGGCGCTCGACGAAGACCGAGTCGGCCCCGTTGACCATGATCTCGGTGATCGTCTCGTCGGCCAGCAGGGGTTCGAGGACACCGAGGCCGAGGGCCTCGTCCACGACCCGCCGGATGAAGCCGGCCCGGTCGCGGGCGGACAGCACCGGGCCGTCGTAGCTGATGATGTCGCTCAGCCGGCGCTCGAGCCGGGCCCGGCGCTGGACGTCGGTCAGGCCGTGCAGCTCTTCGCGGTCGAGGTCGACCAGCAGCCGGTTGAGGTACTCGCCGACGAGGTTGCGGCCGTCGGTGCGCTGTCGCTCGGCCCCAGGAAGCCGGTCCCGAAGCGCCATCAGTCATGCCTCGCGAAGGTGGCTTCCCGGGTGATCGGGAGGTAGGACACGGTGACGATCCCCGGCAGGCCGACCGGCACGCTCGCCGTCACCCGCACGCAGGCGTCGGAGCAGGGGCCGGTCGTGACCCGGTCCAGCCGCATCCAGTCCGGCACGGCGTCTGCCGCCGCGGCCGGTGCGGACTGCGCCTGGCTGGCCGCCCGAGCGGCCTGCCTGGCCGCCTGGGTGGTCGCGTCGACGCCGGCCACGACCCCCACCGCGTGGCCGAGGAAGAGGATCACGAGCAGGAGCAGCGGCAGGGTGCCGGCCAGCTCGATGCTGGTCGACCCGCGGTCCGCCCCGTCCCTCGAGGCGAGGGAGCGGAGGGTGCGGAAGGGCCACCGGGGTCGTCGGACCAGCTGCGTCGTCAACATGGTCTCACCTGCCCTTCTCGGCCGTGTAGCTCGCGGTCTGGCTCAGCCGCATCCGCCAGTCGCCCTTGAGCGGGACCACCGTCGGGACGGTGGTCGACACGGTCACGCGGGAGGCGGACGCGCTGAACGTGGGCGAGCCGCCCGCCCAGCCCGGCAGGGCGTCCTGCGCGGCCCGCTGCCCGGCGCTCACCGAGCCGGACACGGAGTACTCGCGGGCCGCCTCGGTCGCGGCGTGCCGCGTGAAGACGAGGCAAGTCGCGGCGAAGAGCACCTGGATGCCCATCATGATCCCGACCAGGAAGAGCGCGACGGCGACCGGCGTCTCGACCGCGGCCTGCCCTGCCTCGCGGCTCCGCCGTCCGTGCCGCCTCGACTGCCGAGTCGGCCGCTGCGCCGGAGCCGCCGCCACCAGCTCCAGACCGCGCGCCAGCGCGGTGACACCGGAGCGCACGGTGCCCGCCTTGACGAGCGTGATGTTGCCGGTGTTGTGCGCCGGCTCGAGCTGGTCGAAGGCGTCCGGCAACGAGGTCGTGAGCGTGCTGCCCAGCACCCGATCGACGAGAGGCGCCTGCACCTCGCGGCGCCGGTCGGCACGGTTGAGCACGACGCTGACCGAGGCCGGCGGACGGATGGCGAGACGCTCCCACGTGGTGAGCACCTGGCGCGCGGCGTTGACGGACGCGACGTCGGGGTTGACGACCAGCACCGCGTGGTCGGCGATCTCCAGGGCGACGGCCTGGGCGCTCTCCAGGGTCGAACCCACGTCGAGGATCACGAGGTCGAACTGGAAGCGCAGCTGGTGCAGGACCTGGGTCATCGCGCTGGCGCTGATGTCGTCGGCCTGCTCGACCTCGGTCGGGGCTGCGATCACGGCGAAGCCGGCCTCCGCGTCCACGGCCACCTCGCGCACGTTGCGTCCGGTCAGCTCGGTCGCCACGACGGCCAGGTCGGTGAGGTTGCGGCGCGGCTTGACGTCGGCGAGATAGGAGATCGAGCCCTTGCGCAGGTCGACGTCGACCAGGCAGACGGTCTGGGTGCGGGAGCACTCGTGGGCGAGCAGGGTGGCGATCGTCGACGCGCCCGCACCACCGCGCGCACCGGCGACGGCGACCACCTGACCGCGCTCCTCCGCCGAGCCCCCGCTGAACTGCCGCAGGCCCTGTGCCCACTGGCCCACGCCGTCGACCCGTGCCTGGAACTCGTCCAGCGACAGGGGCTGGAGCAGGACGCCGCGGGCCCCGGCCTCCATGACGGAGCTCAGCAGCGTGGCGTCGGACTCCGGGGCGACGACGAGGACGCCGACGAACGGGCGCTCCCGCTGCAGCCTCCGCACGACCGAGGACCAGCGCTCCTGCCGCAGCTCGGTGTGGACGAGCACCACGTCGAGCTCGGGGTCCTCCAGTGCCGTCCCGATCTCCGCTGCGGACGCTCCCATCCCGGCGAGCTCGACCTCCACGGCCTCCGAGGCCACGGACTGGAGGGCCGACCTCAGGTCCGGGTCCTCGATGATGGCGGCGACGACCGTGCGGCTCATGGCTGGGACCTCCGGGTGGTGGGAGCGAAGACGGTGTCGCTCTGGTCGACGGTGGAGTCGTCGCTGCCGGCGCGCAGCGCGAGCCGCAGCTTGACGCTGAACGACTCGGCGTAGGCGACCCGCAGCGCCTCGTCGGTCGGCAGCGCGAAGGTGATCGGCACGCCCTGACCGGTGGTGAAGCCGCCCCGGCTGTCCTCGGTCCGGACCTCTTCGGGCAGGCCGACGTCGATGACCAGGGCGCCCTGCGCCCACAGCTCGCTCGACGGCGGGTCCTCGGGATCCATCCCCTGGAAGGTCGCGATGATGTCGACCACGTCGCCGGACCGGACCTTGCCGGCCACGCCGGTCTCGGCATCGACCATGATCGCGATCTCCCGGTGCCCGGGGGCGATCCCGGGGCGGTCGACGAACATCCCCCGGGAGGCGAAGGTGCCCTGCCTCAGGTCGGCGACGGGCACCAGCCCGAGCACGTCGCGCGCGTCCCGGACGGTCTCCGGCGAGGTCCAGCGCTCCGGCACCTCGCGCAGCTCCAGGTCGTCGGTGCTGATCGGCTCGTAGGCCTTGACGTCCCGGGCCAGCGACACGATCTGGACGAAGTTGCCGGCCCGGCTGTTGACGTCGGCGACGAAGGACAGCACCGCCACGAAGACGGCGACCGCTCCGAGGACGGAGACGATGAGGAGCAGGAGCCCTCGGCGCTGACGGGGGTTCACGTAGTGACCTTTCGTTCGGCGGAGGCGTCCTGCCGGACGCCGCAGAAGGGGCAGACGGCCAGGCGCGTCGGGACGTGACAGTTGACGCAGTCCCTGGCCGGTGCGGAGAGGATCTGCTCGACGACGTCCTCGACCGTGCCGAGCAGGAGGGTGCACTCGACGGCGTGCCGTGCGCCCCAGGTGTCGGGAGCGTCCTGCACGAGCAGGTCGGGTCCGCCCTCGGCTGCCGGCAGCAGCTCCGGCTGGATGCTCTTCCGGGCGCTCGGCCCGGTGACCGCACGCAGGGAGGTGCCGGGCACCGTCTCCGGCATCTCGGCGACCGGCAGGGTGGTGTCGCCGTGGACGTCGAGCCCGAAGCGGGTCCAGGGCAGGGCGCTGGCCAGGTGGAGCCAGAAGGACGGCGCGGGGCGCTCGACCCTGGCCACCGAGGACACGACGGCATAGGTGCGCAGGAAGGGAGCGAGCCCCCGGGCCACCTCGACGTGCTGACCGGCGGTGAGCTGGCTGCTGCGGAGCACGTGGTCGGTCATCGCCTGGACCGTGACAGGTCCGGGGACGTCCACCATCGCCAGGCCCGGGTGGCCGGCGGCCGCACGCGCCACCTCAGGAGCACGCCGGGACCGCGCCGGCACGACGATCGCAGACTGCTCCGGACCCTCGCAGCTCGCCAGCTGGTCGGTGGCCGCGGTGAAGACGTCCTCGGCGGACACGCCGGCGGGCAGGCTCTCGGGCGATCCCTCGACCCCCGGCATGGCAACACGCACGATCGGCTGCACAGCAGCACTTCCCTCCCAGAAACTTCCCTGTCGTCGCACCCCGCGCAGAGGTCGACCGAGCACAGCATTCCCAGCGGGACCCCAGGAAGTCAAGTCGGGGCCCCCTCGCCCGGCCTCAGCCGACGGACAGCAGGGTGCCCACCGAGATGCCCATGACCTGCAGCGACCCGGCAGGAAGCTCCACGGTGTCGCGGCGGCGCGGCGTCGGCCAGGTCAGTCCCCAGCCGGGCCGCAGGCTCCGGGCGAGGAGCACCCGCCCTGCCCGGTCCAGCACGGCCACGTCGATGGGGTAGCGCATGCCGACCATGTGCACGGAGGGGCACCGGGTCAACCAGAGGGCGCCGACGAGCCGGTCGGTGCCGAGCAGTCCCTTGCGGACCTCGGCCCTGGACCGCGCGACGTGGACCGGCGCGACGTCGCGGCCGTCCACCAGGAGCCGGTCGGCCCCCGGCCCGAACAGGCGCTCCTGCGACGGGTCGACATCGTCCGGCGCCCCGGTGCTCACGGGGCCGCCCGGAACGAGGCGAGCACCTCCGGCACCGGGGAGGCGGCGTAGCTGTCGGGGGTCGCGAACGCGAGCACGGTCGCCACCCCGCCCTGGGGGAGCTCGGCGAAGATCTGCTGCCCGTGCCGCACGGCCCCGGGAGCCAGCTCGTCGTCGAAGGTGACGAGGAAGCCGCCGCCCTCGGGGACGTCCGGCCACTCGAGCGGCTCGAGCGTGGGCTGCACACCGTCTGCCTCCAGCTGCGCGACGAACTCGTCTGCGGCCTGCCGGGCGGAGGTGGCCTGCGGGTCCCAGGCGACGATCGCGCCCTCCGCCGGGGCGCCGCCCTCGTCCTCGCCCCAGAAGGACAGCGTGGGCTCGTCGGCGGGCTGCTCCGGCGTCCAGTCCGACGGGATGGCGATCTGGAAGACCTTGACGTCGTGGACGTCCATCCCCTCGGGGACCTCCTCGCCGGGCTGCAGCGTGGCCTGCTCCTCCACGGCGTCGTCCTCCTCGGTCGGCTCCTGGTCGTCCGCGGTCTCGGCGGGGGCCGGGGTGGTCGCGGACGTCGCGGGCGAGGGCTCCGAGGAGCCGTCTCCCCCGGTGCACGCGGCCAGCAGGGCCACCGCTGCCATGGCGGTCGCCCCGGCCAGCAGTCGGGCGTTCATGCAGACAGGTCCTTTCCTTCTGGGCGCGCTCACCAGGTGAACCACGCGTAGGCCAGGCAGGCGGCGGCGACGAGCGTCAGCAGGACGTCCTGGGGGCCGATCCCGCTGTGGTCGGACAGGGTCAGCGTCACCCGGCCGGGATCCTTGGGGTCGAAGCGGCAGGGCACGGTCGTGCCCTTCTTCTTCTGCACCCCGCTGTCGTAGACGTCGATCGACGTCGCCGGATAGGTCCCCGACGGCGTGACGACGGTGCCGTGCACCTTGTAGCTCGTGCTCGTCGTGGCGGTGCTGCCGCCGTGCGTGGCCCACGGCTGGACCCGCTCGACGCGCAGCTCCCCGCGCTCGAAGCCCCGGCCGCGGACGCGGCTGTTGACGAGCACGTAGAGGCACAGGCCGGCGAACAGCACAGCAGCGATGGTCATGTGGTGAGAGTCCCTCCCCGGACGACGACGTGCCAGTCTGCCACACCGGCGTGGGAGCCGGCGCGTCGCGCCCTCACCGCAGCAGCCGCGACATCCGCCGGTCGGCCAGCTCCTTGCCGCCGGTCTGGCAGGTGGGGCAGTACTGCAGCGAGGAGTCCGCGAAGGACACCTCGCGCACCGTGTCGCCACAGACCGGGCACGCCTCACCGGTGCGACCGTGGACGTTCATCCCGGCCCGCTTGGCGTCCTTGAGCTCCGCCGCCGGTCTGCCCTCGGCAGCGAGCACGGCGGCCGTCAGCGTCGTGCGCAGCGCCTCGTAGAGCCGCGCCACCTCCTCCTGCGACAGCGAGGCCGCGAGCGCGAAGGGCGAGAGCCTCGCCGCGTGCAGCACCTCGTCGGAGTAGGCGTTGCCCACCCCGGCCAGCACCGACTGGTCCCGCAGCAGCCCCTTGACCTGGGTGCGGCGCCCCTCCAGCAGCGCGGCGAACTCCTGCGGGCCGAAGTCGTCGGCGAGGGGGTCGGGCCCCAGCGAGGCGATGCCCGGCACCGCGCCCGGGTCGTGCACGACGTAGGCCGCCAGCCCCTTCTTCGTGCCCGCCTCGGTCAGGTCGAACCCGGACCCGTCGTCGAGCCGCAGCCGCAGGGCGATCGGCGTCCTTCCGGGACGCACGCGCGTGGCCGGCACCTCGTCATACCAGCGCAGCCAGCCCGCCCGGGCGAGGTGGAAGACCAGGTGCGTGCCGTCGACGTCGAGGTCGACGAACTTGCCGTGCCGCGTGGCCCCGTCGACCGGGCGGCCGACGAGCGCGTCCGGCGGGGGGTCGAAGGTCTTGAGCACCGCGATCGAGCCGAGCTCGACGTCGGTGACGACCCGGCCGGTCGTCCGCTCGCGCAGGAAGTCGACGAGCGCCTGCACCTCGGGCAGCTCAGGCACTGCGGGGCTCCTCTCCGCGGTCGGCGTCGTGCGTCCGGTCCGGCACGACCTCCTCGGGTATGGGGCGCGCCGTCACCTCGGGCGCATTGTCGGCGGCGCCCTCCTCCGCCTGGCCCTCCGGCAGGGTCCCGTCCCCGCCGGCCAGGGCACGCCGGGCGGTGACGAGCAGCTGGTGCAGGCCGTAGCCGTTGGGCGCCTTGAGCATCGGCACGTCGGCGCGCTTGCCGAGCAGCTCGTCGGTCGCGACGGGCAGACCGCTGGAGAGCAGCTGCTCGGCCGGGGTCAGCTCGCGGATGCAGATCGCCTCGATCTGCTCGGGGTGCTCCCCGGCCAGCTCACCGTAGATGACCGGGTCGTGCTGGCCGTCGTCGCCGACGAGGATCCACCTGATCTGCGGGAACTCGGCGACCAGCCGGCGAAGCTCGCGCTCCTTGTGCTCCTGGCCGGAGCGGAACCAGCCGGTGTTGGTCGGGCCCCAGTCGGTGAGCAGCATCGGGCCCACGGGGAAGTCGTGCCTGCGCAGGAAGCGGGTGAGCGCCGGCGCGGTGTTCCACGCGCCGGTCGAGAGGTAGAAGACCGGCATGCGCGGGTCGTCGGCGACCAGCGCGCGGTAGAGGGAGGCCATCCCCGGCACCTTCTGCCGGACCAGCTCGGAGCGGACGAAGGTGTTCCACCCGGCGATCAGGATGCGGGGCAGGTGGGTGATCATCACCGTGTCGTCGATGTCGCTGACCAGGCCGACCCGCACCTGCGGGTCGACGACCAGCACCGAGGCGGTGACGGAGTCACCGTTGTCGATGGCGACGGTGGCCTCCTGCCACCCCGGCGTCAGCCCGTGCCCCTCGAGGTCGACGTCGACGTAGCCGCTGCGGTCGCTGCGGGTGCGCACCTGCGCCGCGCCGAGCCGGACGGTGACCGGCACGTCGGTGGCCGGGGCCGTGAGGAACACCCGCCAGCCCCGATGGGCGATGTCCAGCAGCGAGTCGTGGGCGTGGGTCAGGGCGGTGCGCCGCTCCTCGGGCTCGGTGCGCGAGAGGGTGACCCGGCCGAAGACCCGGGCCCGCTCCAGCGTGCCGTAGCCGGTGTAGCCCGACACCCGCTCGTGCCAGCCGCGACGCTCCAGGCGGGCGTTGACCCGGCGGCGGACGGCGTCCTCCAGCCGGGCGGCGATGTGGGGACCTCGCGCCATGGATCACACCCTAGACCGGGCGGCGGGGAGCGGGGCGGGTCGAGCCCGGCCCTCAGCCGGCCCCGGCGACCGCGGCGGCGTGCTGACGGGCCTTCTCGGCGGCCGCCTTCTTCGCCTTGGCCTTCGCCTTCGCCTTCTTGGCCTTCTCCGCCTTCTCCGCCTTCTCCCGGGCCGCGTGCGCCTTGGCGGCGCCGGGCGCCTCCTCCAGCCGGCCCTCCTCCAGCGCGACCTTCTCCAGCGCCACCCAGGTGGCGCCGTCGACCACGCCGGTCGGCTCCAGGTCGGCGGACTCCTGCAGCTCCTCCACGGCCTCCTGCGTCGTCGGGCCGAAGCTGCCGTCGTCGTCCACGCCCAGCAGCCGCTGCAGCAGGGTCACGGCCCCGCCCGCGTAGGGGCTGTCCGTGCGACCCTCGGCGAGCGCCTCCGCGGCGAGGACGCCGTCGGGGTCGGCCTGCATGTCGAGGGAGCCGAGCTCGAGCCGCACGTCGCGGACAGCCATGGTCGGGTGCACGGCGCGCTCGAGCAGGAGCCAGGTCAGCGGGGTCACCACGGCCGGCCCGTCGCCACGTCGCTCCGCCTGCTCGGCCAGGACCGGGATGGTCTTCTCCCACTTGGCCAGCGCGGCCGCGGTCCTGGGCCCGAACGAGCCGTCCGGCTCGGCGCTGATCGCGGTCTGGAGCACCTCGACCGCCTCACCCTGGTCGCCCTCGGTCAGCGTCGTGCGCAGGTATGGCGTGAACTCGCTCGTCTGCCAGGCCTGCCGGACGACGCCGAGCGCCGCCTCGGGCAGCGGGGACAGGTCCCAGCCGAGCGCCATGGCGTAGGTGAAGTCATCGGCGACGCCGGTCATCGGCACGTGGTGCTCGCTCTGCCACCGCAGCAGGGCCGCGCGGGTCCGGTCGTCCAGGACGCCGGTGACCGGCAGCTCGAGCATCTCCTGCAGCATGCTCACCCCGGCACCGGACTCCCCTGGCCGCACGCGCGCCATACCCGTGGAGGGCGCGACGGGGGTGACGTCGACCTGGCACTCCCCGGTGCGGGGCACGGTGTGGACCGGGGCGTACTGCCACGGCGTCACGTCGCACGGGCCCAGGTCGGGCTGGGTGACGGCGACGCCGGTCCACCAGGAGGTGCGCATCTCGGCGCCGTCCCAGGTGAAGGAGAAGTGGATGTGGTCGGTGTGCGGGTTGCCGGTGTAGAACTGCCACCCGCGGTCCTGGCTCCAGATCAGGCCGTTCCAGATGAGGTACTCGATGCCGAAGCGGTTGGCCATCTCGCCGTCGTTGCCGGTGAGCCAGACGATGACCGCGTCGGCGACCTGCCGGTCCGCCGGGTCGCCGACGTTGAGCGGCCAGTCGAGGGCGCGCCCGTCGTGGTGGAAGGAGGCGTAGTCGATGCAGGGGCGGGAGCCGAAGAACGTCGGGCGGTGGTAGTGCTCGCTGACCAGGAGCGCGAAGGCGGTCACGCCGGGGCGGTCCTCCGGGTCGCAGGACACCTGCTGCTCGAAGGGACCCTTCTCGTCGACCTGCTCCGGCAGGTCCTCGTTGACCGGGGGGTCGGGGACGACCGAGGGGTCGATCGGGACCGGCACGAAGGTCGCCGCACCGCCGAAGCCGCCGTTGGTGCCGTAGCCGGCCCCCCCGAGCGAGGGTGTCGGCGTCGGCGCGACGGTCGCCGGGGCGCCGGCGTCCTGGTCCTGGCCGGCCGAGTCCACCGCGCCCGGCGCGTCGTCGGCCGCCGCGGACAGGCCAGGGGTGAGGGCGAGCAGCCCGGCGAGCGTCGCGGCGGCGCTCCACCGTCCGACCGTTCCGCGCCCCCTGCGGACCGGTCCCCCACCTGCTCGCATGTCCTGCGCTCCGTCCCGTGCTGCCCTTGGTTCGACCGGGCGACCCCGTCCGTGCGGCCGCCGCGTCCTCCGAACTCTATGCCCCGGCAGCCGTCCTGACCAGTGGCCGGAGCGAGATCATCCTCCGTTGACCAGCACAGATGCCACTTCCGTCACAACAGTCACACAGGGCCCGGGGACGGCGGCGGGACAGGTGAGAAGCAGATGGCGTCCCATCACCCACGAGCAGCCCGCGATCGACTACCTTGCTGGAAGCGGCTCGACGTTGAGCCGTTCATCGCCTGTGAGGAGCACAACACCATGACCACCCGTACGTCCACGACGCGCAGGGCCCTCGTGGCGGCCGGCGCGGCGCTCATGCTGGTGGCGGGAGGTGCGGGCGCTGCGACGTCCGCACCCACCGCTCCCGACGCGCCGCCGTCCCCCGACGCGCCCGTCCTTCCCGACCCGACCCAGGTCCACCGCATCTCCGGCCCGAACCGCTACGCCACCGCGGCCGAGATCGCCAAGACCTTCCCCGCCGGCGCCAGCCCCACGGTCGTGGTCACGTCCGGCCAGGGCTTCGCCGACGCCCTGTCGTCCCAGCTGCCGACCTCGCTCACCGGCGCGACGGACAGCGAGGACCGGGCGGCCGGCACCCCGGTGCCGATCCTGCTCACCCGGACCGGCAGCCTGCCCGAGGTCACCAAGGACGCCCTCGCGCACCTGCACCCGTCCAAGATCGTCGTCGTCGGCGGCCCCGCCGCGGTGTCCGAGACGGTGCTCGCCGAGCTCGGCCAGTACGCCGGCACGGTCCAGCGGGTGGCCGGAGCCAACCGCTACGAGACGTCCGCGGCGGTCGTGGGGAGCTACCCCTCCGGCGTACCCGTCCTCTACGTGGCCACCGGCCAGTCGTTCCCGGACGGCCTGACGGCGGGCGCGGCAGCGGGCCGCGACGGCGTGCCGGTGCTGCTCACCGACCCGGCCAAGCTGCGGGACGTGACGGCGCAGGCCATCACCGACCTGGCGCCGCAGTCCGTGGTCGTCGTCGGCGGCCCCGCCGCCGTCTCCGACACGGTCCTCGAGGCGATCGCCGAGATCGTGCCGGACACCACCCGCGTGTCCGGCGCGAACCGCTACGCGACCGCCGCAGCGGTGGCCGGCGGCTACGAGGCTGACTCGGTCGCATACCTGGCCAGTGGCCAGAACTTCCCGGACGCGCTCACCGGTGGTGCCTTCGCGGCATACCACCAGGGCCCGCTGCTGCTGACCCGCACCCTGACCGTCCCGGAAGCGACCGGGGACGCCCTGGACATGCTGAGCCCCCAGGGGCTGGTTCTGTTCGGCGGCCCAGCCTCGGTCGCGCAGGCCGTCGTCGACGGCCTCGACGAGGTGCTCCCGGCCTGGTACGACGAGCTCATCGTCCAGCTGCTGTCGTTCAACGACTACCACGGCCACATCGAGGTCGAGGACGGCAAGCTCAGCGAGGAGCAGGACCCCGAGCAGAACCTCGTCGGCGGTGCGGTCAACCTCTCGACCACGCTGGACATGCTGCGCACCCGGTCCTTCGAGAACCAGACCCTCACGGTCGCCGCCGGTGACCTGATCGGCGGCTCCACCTTCATCTCGGGCCTGTTCCAGGACGAGCCGTCCGTGGAGACCCTCGAGGTCGCCGGTCTGGACATCTCCAGCGTGGGCAACCACGAGTTCGACGAGGGCGTGGACGAGCTGCTGCGCATGCAGAACGGCGGCAACCACGAGCTCGGTCAGTTCGACGACGAGCCCTACGACGGGGCCGACTTCCAGTGGCTGGCGGCCAACGTCGTCGACAAGGAGACCCGCGAGCCGATCCTGCCCGCCACCGAGGTCCGCAACGTGGCCGGCGTCGACATCGGCTTCATCGGCATGACGCTCGAGGCAACCCCGACCCTCGTCAGCCCGGGCGGCGTGGCCGACGTCGACTTCCTGGACGAGGTCGAGACCGCCAACGCCCAGGCGGCGCAGCTGAGGGCGCAGGGCGTGGAGTCGATCGTCGTGCTGCTGCACGAGGGCGGCTACCAGACCGGCACCTACAACGGCTGCGAGGGCATCTCCGGCGCGGTCGTCGACATCGCCGAGAACCTCGCGCCCTCGATCGACGCCGTCATCACCGGCCACACCCACCAGCCATACATCTGCCAGATCGACGACCCGGCCGGCGAGCCGCGCTCGGTGACCAGCGCCAACCAGTACGGCCGCGTCGTGACCGAGACCGCGCTGTCCGTCAGCCGGACCACCGGCGACGTCCTGCGCGACCGCGTCTGGGCCGACAACCACCTCGTCCTGCAGTCCGTCGCGGACGACCCGGAGATGGTGCAGGTCGTGGAGAAGTGGCAGGCCAAGGCCTCGGTCCTAGCCGGTCGCGTGGTCGGCACCGTCGCCGAGGACATCACCGGCGACTCCAGCGGCAACCGGGGCATCGAGACCCCGATGGCCGACCTCGTCGCCGACGCGATCCTCGCCGCCACCTCGGCGCCCGAGGACGGCGGGGCGCAGATCTCGTTCATGAACGTCGGTGGGGTCCGCGCCAGCCTGTTCGTGGACCAGATCAGCAACGCCGAGGACCCCGGCGAGGTCACCTACCAGGAGGCCTACAACGTCATGCCCTTCGGCAACCTGCTGGTGTCGATCGACATGACCGGCGAGCAGATCAAGACGGTCCTGGAGCAGCAGTACCAGCCGGTCCCGGACCGCAGCAGCCGGCCGATGCTGGCGCTGGGCGTCAGCGACGGGTTCACCTACACCTGGGACGCGACCCAGCCCCAGGGCGAGCGGGCGAGCAACCTGGCCCTCAACGGCACGCCGATCGACCCCGCCGCGACCTACCGCGTGTCCACGCTCAACTTCCTGCAGGAGGGCGGTGACCTCTTCACCGGATTCACCGAGGGCACCAACCTCATGGGTGGTCCCGAGGACCTGGCCGCGCTGGTGCAGTACCTGAACGACAACCCGGGCCTGACGGCCCCGGGGGACAGGATCGAGGGTCTGTGACCCTGACCTGACCGGTCCGAGCGCGGCGAGGGCCGCCACCCGTCCTGGGTGGCGGCCCTCGTCGTGTGCTCGGTGGGTCCCTCAGAGGTTGTCGTCGACGAACTGCCGCGCGACGTCCGCCGGGTCCTGACCCTCGCTGACGACCTGCACCATCATCTGGGTGAGGTTCTCGGTGGTCAGCGCCGCCGACACCGCGTTGAGCGCCTCCTCGACGGTGGGGTTCACGGCGTCCTTGGTGATGAGCGGGACGACGTTCTGGGCCGCGAAGAGGCTCTCGGGGTCGTCGAGGACCACGAAGTCGTTCTCCTCGATGGCCGGGTCGGTCGTGAAGATGTTGGCCGCGTCGACCTGGCCGTTCTTCAGCGCCTGCACGGTGAGGTTGGAGCCGGCGGCCAGCGAGCGGAACTGCTTGAACTCCAGCCCGTAGACCTTCTTTAACCCCTCCACCCCGTTGGGCCGGGTCTCGAACTCGGGCGGACCGCCGAGCACCAGGTCCCCTGCCTTGCCCTCGAGGTCGGCGATCGAGGTGAGCCCGAGCTCCTCGGCGGTCTCGCTGGTCACCACCAGCGCGTCCTTGTCCTCGGCCTGGCTGATGTCCAGCAGCTGGAGGCTGTCGGGCAGGTGCTCCTTCGCGTCGGCGAGGACGTCCTCGGAGGAGGTGACCGTGATCTCCGGGTTGAGGTAGGTGGCCAGACCGCCGGTGTACTCCGGGATCAGATCGATGGAGCCGTCCTCGAGCCCGGCCATGTAGGTCTCGCGCGAGCCGATGTTGAGGGTCGTCGAGACGTCGACGCCGGCGTCGGAGAGCGCGGCGGCGTAGATCTCGGCGAGCAGCTCGTTCTCGGGGAAGTTGGCCGAGCCGACGACGATCTCGCCGCCCTCGTCACCGGGGGCGGGGGCGGTGGCGGTCCCGGCCGCGGGGCTGTCCCCGCCGGTGTCCTCCGAGCCGGTGTCGAGGGGGTCTCCACCACCCCCGCACCCGGCGAGCAGGACGGTGGTCAGGGTGAGCGCGGTCAGCGAGGTGCGACGCATGGGTCCTCCCGGGGTCTGGGTGTCGCCGTCCACTCTGTCACGCGCCACCGACGGTCCGCGCGCGAGCGCGCCCTACCGCCCGGGGGCCAGCATCGGCAGCAGCTCGCTCAGCGCGGTGATCCGCCGCGCGCCGGGGGCATCGAGCGGGACGCCGGGCGTCTCCAGCAGGACGCCCCGCACGCCCGCCGCCGCCGCGGCACCGACGTCGCCCGGCCGGTCGCCGACGGCGAGCACCCGCCCCGGGTCCAGCCGGTGGCGCCGCAGGAGCTCGAGCACCATCGCCGGGTCCGGCTTGCGGGGATACCCGTCCGGTGCGCACACCATGTCGTCCACCTCGAGCCCGACCTCCTCGAGCAGCTGTGTGGCGCTCGCCCGGTCGCGGTGGGTGGAGACCAGGTTGAGCCCGCCGGCCGTCCGCACCGCGGCGACGACCTCCTCGGCCCCGGGTGTCACCGGCGGCGGGTCCTGCCGCCACGTCTGCTTGGTCGACTCGTAGGCCGAGCGGAGGTCCTCCTCCGGTATGCCGTGCCGCCGGGCGAGCGTCTCGATCGCGTGCCCGCTGGAGACGCGTGTGAGCAGGGCCACCTCGTGCAGGTCGGCGTCGCCCACCCGGTCGCCGCCGGTGCCCGCCCGCACCGCCTCGGCCAGGGCCCGGTCCACGACGGGGTAGGTGTCGAGGAGCGTGCCTCCCAGGTCCCAGATCAGCGCCTGCACGCGGATCAGCGCCCCGGCCCGGCCGTGGTCAGGCCCGGCGAGACGACCAGGCGCTGCACGGCCGCGAGCGCGATGTCCACGGCGAGCGCGAGCAGCGCCACGACGACCGCCCCGCCGGCCATCTGCCCGTAGTCGCGGGAGGCCTGGCCGTCGATGAGGAAGCGGCCGAGCCCGCCGAGCCCGACGATGGCGGCGATCGTGGCGGTGCCGATGATCTGGAGCATCGCGGCCCGCAGGCCGGACATGATGAGCGGCATCGCCCCGGGGATCTCGACCAGGCGGAGCACCTGGGTGCCGGTCATCCCCATACCGCGTGCCGCGTCGCGGGCGGCGGGGTCGGTGGCCTGGACGCCGGCGTAGGTGCCGGCGAGCACGGGCGGGACGGCGAGGAGCACGAGGACGATGAGCGCGGGCAGCTCGAAGGCAAGCTCGCCGCGCAGCCGGGGCAGCAGGAGCAGGACCGCGATGAAGAGCACCCCGAGGGAGGGGACGGCGCGGACCGCGCCCGCGGCGTTGACGGCCAGCCACCGGCCGCGTCCGGTGTGCCCGACCCACAGCCCGACGGGCACCGCGACGAGAGCCGCGGCGAGCAGCGCGAGGAAGGAGTAGCGCAGGTGCGCCACCGACTGGGCGAGGATGCCGCCGGCGCCCGTCCAGCTGGCGGGGTCGGTGAGCCACTCCCAGGTGAGGGCGAGGGCGTTCATGCCGGCACCCCCCGCCGCAGCCAGGGCGTGAGGAGGCGGGCGAGCAGCGCGATCGTGGCGTCGAGCAGGAGCGCGAGCACGACGGAGGCCATCACGCCGACGACGATCGGGCCCATCGCGTTGCGGTTGAAGCCGTCGGTGAAGAGCGAACCGAGCTGGCTCACCCCGATGAGGGCGGCGACCGAGACCATCGAGACGTTGCTCACCGCGGCCACGCGCAGGCCGGCGGCGACGACCGGCACCGCGAGCGGGAGGTCGACGGCCACCACGCGCCGCAGCTCCCCGTAGCCCATCGCGGTGGCCGCCTGCCGCACGTGGCCCGGCACCGAGGTGAAGCCGTCGGCCACGGTGCGGGTCAGCAGCGCCACGGCGTAGATGGTCATCGCGACCAGCACGTTGGCGTCGTCGAGGATCTGGGTGCCCAGCACCAGGGGCAGCAGGATGAACAGCGCGAGGGAGGGGATGGTGTACATCAGCCCGGTCCCGGCGATCAGCGGGGGACCCAGCCAGCGCACCCGGGACGCGAGCCAGCCCAGCGGCAGGCTCACCGCCAGCCCGACGAGCAGCGGCACGCCGGCCAGGTAGAGGTGGCGCAGCATCAGGGCGCCCAGCTCGGCCCAGGCGACACCGCCCATCAGGTGCTCCGCGCGTCGAGGGCATCGAGCACGTCGTCGGCGAGCACGGTGCCCACGACCGCGCCGTGCTCGTCCACCACCACGCCGCGCCGGCTCGGGGAGGACAGGGCGGCGTCCAGGAGCAGCCGGGCACTCTCGCCCAGGCGGGCGATGGTGCCGAAGCGGCGCACCCGCGACTCGGTGAGCGGCCCGCCCCAGGACCGCGCGTCGGCCCAGCCCAGCGGCCGGCCCGCGTCGTCGACCGCGAGCACCCAGCCGGAGCCGGCCGGGACCGCCTCCCCCAGCCGGACCGTCCGCTCGGGCCGTGGGCTGACCGCGACGTCGGCGAAGCCCAGCGCCCGGTAGCCGCGGTCCTTGCCCACGAAGGAGGCGACGAAGTCGTCGGCGGGCCGGGCGAGCAGCTCGGCCGGCGTGGCGAACTGGGCCAGGTGCCCGCCGTAGCGCATCACCGCGACCATGTCGCCCAGGCTGAGGGCCTCGTCGATGTCGTGCGTGACGAGGACGACGGTGATGCCGAGCTCGCCCTGCAGCCGGCGCAGCTCGTCCTGCAGCTCGGCGCGCACGATGGGGTCGACCGCGCTGTACGGCTCGTCCATGAGCACGATCTGGGGTCCGCTGGCCAGGGCGCGCGCGACGCCGACCCGCTGCTGCTGCCCGCCGGAGAGCTGGGAGGGGTAGCGGCCGGCCTGCTGCGCGGTCAGGCCGGCCTTCTCGATGGCCTCGGTCGCGGCCGCCCTGGCCCGGGCGCGGTCCCAGCCGAGCAGCCGCGGGACCGTCATCACGTTGGAGAGGACCGTGCGGTGCGGGAAGAGCCCGGCCTGCTGGATGACGTAGCCGATGCTGCGCCGCAGCTGGGCCGCCGGCCGGTCGGACACGTCCTCGCCGTCGATGAGGATGCGGCCCGAGGTGGGCTCGACCATGCGGTTGATCATCCGCAGGCTGGTGGTCTTGCCGCAGCCCGACGGTCCGACGAGCACCGTGATCCGGCCGCCGGGTATCTCCAGGGAGAGCTCGTCCACGGCCGTCGTGCCGTCGTCGTAGGTCTTCGTCACGCTGTCGAAGCGGATCATCGTCGTCCACCCTATGGGGTCGGGCGGACCCTCGCGCCGGTCGCGGTCACCTCCGCGCGACGAGTGCACTCGCGCACCCGGCCCGGGCCGTCAGCTGCGGAGGGCCAGGAGCGCCGCGACCGTCAGGATGCCCGCCATGAGCACCACCATCGCGGGGAAGCCGCCGAGCACCCCTGCGAGGGCGGGACCGGCGACCGGCGCGAGCGCGGTCAGCGCGATCACGGGCGCGACGAAGACGCCGTTGACGGCCCCGAAGTCGCGCGTGCCCCACCGGTCTGAGACGGCCGTGGCCTGCAGCAGGGTCAGGCAGCCGCGGACCGCCCCGCAGGCCATCGCGATGCCGACGAGCAGCGGCACCGGTCCGGGGACGAAGGCCAGCAGCCACAGGCCGGCCGCTCCGGCGGCGAGGAGGAGGACCGTCCGGCCGCGCGGCGTGGTCCTGCGCTCCAGGCCCACGTAGCCCACCCGCCCCGACACCTGCCCCAGACCGACCAGGCCGAGAGCGACGGCGGCCAGGCCGAAGCCCGCCCCGCGATGGACGAGCAGCGGGATGATGTTGATGGTGACGGCGAAGAGGGTGAAGGTCGCCAACGAGACCACGACCTGGAGCAGGACGAACCGGGGTGACCTCGTGACGGCACGCACGCGGGCGCGCGCCTCG
>QEUR01000270.1 GCA_003577095.1 Acidobacteriota bacterium | reverse complement strand
GCTCGCCGAAGGTGTCGAGGAAGCGGCCCTGCTCCTGGCCGACGAAGTGCAGGTAGAGGTCGTCGAAGCCCAGCTCGAGATACTCCGTCAGCCACTCCCGGTGGCGGCCGAGGTCGGCCGAGACCCGGACGCTCTCGCGCACGACCTCGGAGGGGACGTGCTCGGCGACGACGTCGAAGGCCTCAGGCGTCTCCACGTCCCACGAGACGGGCTCGCCGAAGACGTTGGTGCGCCACTGGTCGTGCGCCACCCCCTCGGCCTCCTCCTCGGTCGGTGCCCAGGACAGGTGCACCTGGAGGGCGGTGCGGCCCCGACCACCCGCCGAGCGGTATGCCGTGAGGACCTCCCGGAGCGTGTCGACCGGCTGGTTGACCGTCACGAGACCGTCGGCCCAGGCCGCGACGCGGGCCGCGGAGGCGACGGACACGGCCGGCCCGATCAGCAGGGGCGTCGGCTCGGCGCGCTCCCACACCCGGGCCCGGTCGACGCGGACCAGCCCGTCGTGGGTCACCTCCTCGCCGGCCAGCAGTCGCCGGACCACGTGGACGCACTCCTCCAGGCGGGCCTGGCGCACGTCCTTGGTCGGCCAGCGCTCGGCGGTGACGTGCTCGTTGAGCGCCTCGCCGCTGCCGAGCGCCACCCAGAAGCGGCCCGGGAACATCTGGCCCAGCGTGGCGATCTTCTGCGCCTGCACCGCCGGGTGGTAGCGCTGCCCCGGCGCGGAGACGCAGCCGAGCTCCAGGTCGGTGGTGGCGAGCGCGGCGGCGAGCCAGGACCAGGCGTAGCCGGAGTGGCCCTGCCGCACGCTCCAGGGCGCGAGGTGGTCGGAGCACATCGCCGTCGCGAAGCCCGCCTGCTCCGCGTGCTGGACGTCCTCGAGCAGCTGGCGTGGCGAGGCCTGCTCGTGCGAGGCGTGGAAGCCGACCCGCGTGCTCACGGCAGCCCCAGGTCGTGGCCGGGGCGGATGCGGACCCAGCGCACCCCATACCCCTCCAGGGCCACCTCGAGCCGGCCGTCCGGGAAGTGCACGGGGTCGTGGGTGAGCAGGTCGACGACGTGCGCGTCCTCGCCCGCGTCGTCGAGGGGGACCGCGACCGGCACCGGCTCGGGGCCGAGGTTGTGCAGGGTCAGGACGCCGGCGGCGCCGTGGTCGACCCGGTGCGCGAGCACGGCCTCGCCCGCGTCGTGCTCGAGCACGGTCAGCTCGCCCCAGCCCAGCTCCTGGCACGAGTGCCGGATGTGGATGAGGGTGCGGATCCAGCTCAGCAGCGAGCCGTCGTCGTGCAGCTGGTCCAGGACGTTGACGTGCTCCGGGCCGTAGGAGCCGGACACCGGGCGGCAGATCAGCTGTGACGTCCTGGCCCGGGAGAAGCCGCCGTTGTGGCCGGAGGTCCACTGCATCGGGGTGCGCACGGCCATCCGCCCCTCGCGCTCGAGGTCCTCGCCGATCCCGATCTCCTCGCCGTAGTAGAGCGTCGGGGTGCCGGGCAGCGACATCAGCAGGGAGTAGGCCATCCGCACCCGGCGCGGCTCACCCTGGAGCATCGGCGGGAGCCGGCGCTTGAGCCCGCGGCCGTAGATCTGCATCTCCGGCTCGGGCCCGAACGCCGCGAAGACCTCCTGCCGCTCCTCCTCGGTGAGCTGGTCGAGGGTCGCCTCGTCGTGGTTGCGCAGGAAGGTGGCCCACTGGCACTGCCGTGGCAGGTCCGGGCGCGAGGTCAGCGCGGTGACGAGGGGCCGGACGTCGGCGCGGGCGAGGGAGAGGTAGGTCGCCTGCATGGCGACGAAGTCGAACTGCATGTGCAGCTGGTCGCCGGCCTCGCCGCCGAAGTAGGCGAGCTGCTGCTCGTAGGGCAGGTCGACCTCGCCGACCATCGCGGCGGACCCGTTGCGCCGGGAGACGAAGTCTCGCAGCTGGCGGACGAAGCGGTGCGTGTCGACGATGTCGTCGTGGCCCTCCACGTCGCCGAGCTGGCCGAAGAACGGGACGCCGTCGACGTTGAAGCCGTCCAGCCCCAGCTGCATCCAGAAGCCGATCGCGCTCATCAGCTCGTCGACGACGGGCGGGTGGTCGATGTTGAGGTCCGGCTGGTGCTTGTAGAAGTGGTGCAGGTAGTACTCGCCCGTCTTCTCGTCCAGCTCCCAGATCGAGTCCTCGACGTCGGGGAAGACGACCTGGTCGGAGGTGTCCCCCGGGGTCGTCGGCGCGCCACACGACGTGGGTGGCTTGGGTCCGCGGAAGGAGCCGGCGGCGTGCGTAACTCACGCACGTGGGTGGCCTGGGTCCGGGGAGGGGCCGGGGCACCGTTGCCACAGACGCAGGCACGCCCCGCTCCGAGGGGGCGGGGCGTGCCTGGTGCCGGCGCCGGTGTCGGTCAGCCCTGCGCGTCGTCCTCGGGACGACGCTGGACCGGCTGACCCTCGTGGCCCTGCTGCTCGGGCAGGTCCGGGACGAGCGGGTCCTCCTGCTGGAGGGTGCCGATCCCGGCCCGTCCCCCGCCCTCCACCTCCTGAGCCTCGCGGGCCTGGCGGGCCCGCTCGGCGGCCTCGGCGATGGCACGGTCGGCGTCCTCGCGGGAGCGGCCCACGCGCGAGCCCTCGGCGTCGCGGGTCGCGCCCTCGGCCTCCTCGCGGGCCCGGCGCAGCGCCTCGCGCGGGTCCTCCAGGGTGGGCGTGTCCAGGTCGTCCAGGCCGGTGTCGCCGGCGTCCGGACGCAGCCCGGAGGCCGGCCCGTCGAGGTAGTTCGTGCCGCCGCCGGAGGTGCTGCCGCCCAGCGCCTGGCCGATGCCGGAGAGCGCCGAGGTGAGCTCGGTGGGCACGACCCACATCTTGTTGGACTCGCCCTGGGCGATCTGCGGGAGCATCTGGAGGTACTGGTAGGCCAGCAGCTTGCTGTCCGGGTTGCCCTTGTGGATGGCGTCGAAGACCTGCAGGATCGCGCGGGCCTCACCCTGGGACTCGAGGATCGCGGCCTGCGCGGTGCCCTCGGCCCGCAGGATCTGGGCCTGCTTCTCGCCCTCGGCGGTCAGGATCTGGCTCTGCTTGACGCCCTCGGCGTTGAGGATCGTGGCGCGACGGTCGCGCTCGGCGCGCATCTGCTTCTCCATCGAGTCCTGCACGGAGGCGGGCGGGTCGATGGCCTTCAGCTCGACCCGGTTGACGCGGATGCCCCAGCGGCCGGTGGCCTCGTCGAGCACGCCGCGCAGCTGGCGGTTGATCATGTCGCGGCTGGTCAGCGTCTGCTCCAGGTCGAGGGAGCCGATGACGTTGCGCAGCGTGGTGACGGTCAGCTGCTCGATGCCCTGGATGTAGTTGGCGATCTCGTAGGTCGCCGCCTTGGGGTCGGTCGGCTGGAAGTAGATGACGGTGTCGATCGAGACGACGAGGTTGTCGCTGGTGATCACCGGCTGCGGCGGGAAGCTGACGACCTGCTCGCGCAGGTCGACCACCGAGCGCGGCCGGTCGATGAACGGCACCAGGAAGTGCAGGCCGGCGTCCAGCGTGCGGTCGTACTTGCCGAGCCGCTCCACGATCACCGCGGTGGCCTGCGGCACGATGCGGATCGCACGGGCTATCGCGCTGATCACGAAGAGCACGATGAGTGCTACGACGATCCACACGATGATGGTCACGGGGTCCATGAGGACTCTCCTTCGGGTCGGTCCGTGGTCAGGTCTGTCGGGCTGGCGGTATGACGTGCGCTCCGCGCGGGCGGTTGCGTCATCCTCAGCGGTCGGTCGGGGGCTCGGCGTCGAAGGGCTTGTCCTCGGGGGTCGAGGCGGCCTGCTGCCACGCCGAGCGGC
>QEUR01000269.1 GCA_003577095.1 Acidobacteriota bacterium | reverse complement strand
CGACGCCGGGCTGCGGACCACGGCACACTCGGGGCATGTCGGTGCAGGCGATCCTCCAGGTGCTGCAGGCCCAGGGCGGGGCGGCGAGCCGTCGTCAGCTCCTGGCCGCGGGCTCGCGACGGACGGTGGAGGAGATGGTCCGTCGGCGCGAGCTGGTCGTCGTCCGCCGGGACGCGGTGGTCCTGGGGGCCGCCCTGGAGGGCGCCACGCCGTGGGAGAGGCGCGCCCTGGAGGCCAGGGCGGTCGGGCTCAGCCTCGCTCCGGCCGTGCCGACGTCCACCCGGGGCCAGGAAGGTCGGGACGTCGGACCAGCCGGTCCGGCCTACGCGCTCAGCCACGAGAGCGCACTGATGATCCACGGGCTCCCGTACTTCGGCGAGGACGGCCTGGTGCACCTCGTCCGGACCGATGGTCGGCGCGGGCGCCGTGACGGCACGATCTGGGTGCACCAGCCGGTCGATCCGGGCTGGGCCGTGGACGTCGACGGCCTGCGCACGGTCACGCCGGTGATGGCCGCCCTCCAGGTCGCCGCGACGCACGGCGCCGAGGCCGGCCTGGTCGCCCTCGACGGAGTCCTCCGTCAGGCCCGGTTGCAGGACCGGGACGCCACCGGCTGCACGGACGGGCCCGCCGTCGCCGAGGCCCGCGCGCAGGTCACGGCACTCGTCGCGCCCGGCCGGGGACCGGGTGCGCCGTCGGTGAGCCTGGTCGCCGAGCTGGCCGACGGCCGCAGCGAGTCGGCCGGCGAGAGCCGGACGCGCTGGTTGCTTCGCACGCTGGGGTTCGGCCCCATGACGCCGCAGTTCCCCGTGCGCGACGGGCCTGACCTGGTCGGTCTCGCCGACCTGAAGCTGGACCGGTGGGACGTGCTGCTGGAGTTCGACGGCACGGGGAAGTACACCGACCCAGGATCGCTGCTGGCCGAGAAGGACCGGGAGGACAGGATCCGCACGCTGGGCTACGAGGTGGTCCGGATCCGGTGGGCGGACCTCGCCAGGCCGCACCTGGTCCGGCAGCGCGTGCTGGCCGCGATCGCCCGCGCCGAGACGCGGGCCGCCTCGACCGGGTGACTCGACCGGCCCCCTGCCCGTTCAGTCGGGGCTTTGCATGCGGCGAAGGTGCGCAGGCTGCCGGACACAGCGGAGGTGCGCAGCCTGCCGGAGACATGCAACGTCCTGCACGACTTGCGCCGTCGCCGGCGTTGCATGTCGTGCAGGACGTTGCATGTCTCCCGGGCCGGCCCGCGCTGCCGCCGGCCTCGCCGGCGGAGTCGTCTCAGGCGGTCTGGCTCTCCGGCGGGCTGGCTCTCTAGACGGGCTGGCTCTCAGGCGGGCTGGCTCCCCGGCGCGCCCCGACCCGCGGGGGCGGCCGCCCGGCGCACCCGGCGCAGGCTGGCCCGCTCCAGCAGCCCCCAGGTCGAGCTGGTGACCAGGTAGAGCCCCGCGGCGAGCGGCACGGACGCGACGGCCATCACCGTCATGAAGGACATCAGCGGCATGACCCTGGTGGCGCGTTCCATGGTGTCGGCCAGCTGCTGCTCCTGGGCGCTGAGCTTCTTCGCCGGCTGCAGGGCCTGCTGCGCCGCCCGGTCCTCGGCCATGTGCCGGCGCATCTGCCAGGCCGCGAAGGCCGCCACCGCCAGGGTGAGGCCGATGAGCGCGAGGAAGACCCAGCGCTGTTCCGGCGCCGCGGCGGCCATCCGCTCCGAGAGCGGCACGCCGAGGAAGGCGTGGTCGAGCAGCTGGTTGTGCCGGCCGGCCAGCTCGGGGGCGGTGAAGAGCCGGTAGACCATCCCGAAGACCGGCAGCTGGATGAGCATCGACAGGCAGCCCGGGGCCATCGGCACCTGCTCCTCCTTGTGCAGCGCCATGACCTCGCGCTGGAGGGCCTGCGGGTCGTCCTTGTGCCTGGCGCGCAGCTCGGTGATGCGCGGCTGCAGCTCGCGGCGCCGGACGGCGAGGCGCTGGTTGCGGCGGTTGGTCGGGTGGAGGGCGGCGCGCACGGCGAGCGTGATGAGCACGATCGCCAGGGCGGCGGGCAGCACCGGGGAGAGGTGGGCGAGGAGGTCGTGGACAGGGACGAGCAGAGGGTCGAGGAAGGCGAACACGGCGGACTCCTGGTATGGCGTACGGTCGGGCGGGCGCGTGGCGGCGCCACCCGTCCGGGCGCGCCGCTAGGAGTCCAGCCCCGGTGCCCTGGGGCGCGGCAGACCCGGGCGGTCCGGGTCGCTGGCGCGCACGCCCGCGCCACGGCATACCTCGCTGCGGCGCCGCACGGAGACCACCCGGGCGCGCACCGGCTGGGCCTCCGAGGCGACCGCGAGGGCAGCCACGCCGGCGAGGGCCAGGGTGAGCAGGAGGTGGTCGGGGGCGGTGGCCGACAGCAGGAGCACGGCGGTGAGCACGGGCAGCAGCAAGCCCATCAGGGGCAGGCGCTCGCTCCGGTGGCTCACGGACGCCAGACTACCGCGCGACGGTGCGGGTCGGCTCCGTCGCGCGACGGAGGTGGTGAGTCCGCCCGTGGGGCGATGCCGGCCGCCGGAACGGACGGATACCGTCGACGTCATGACGACGATCGCCGAGGACCTGCTCCTGCTGCTCACGAGCGAGAAGGGCGGCAACGGCCTCACCGACGCCGACACGGCGGTGGCCGGGGCGCTGCTCGCCGAGCTCGCCGGCACCGAGCGGGTGGACCTGGACGAGCGGGAGCGGATCCGGCTGCTGGACACGACGGGCACCGGCGACGCGCTGCTCGACGAGGCCATGGTGCGCCTGGGCCAGCAGGTCGGTCGCAAGCCGAAGCAGGCGATCCAGAAGATCGGCAAGGGGCTGGCCAGGGTCGCCTACGAGGAGCTGGCCAGGGCCGAGCTGGTCGAGCCCCAGGAGCACGGCGCGCTGGGGCTGACGCTGTGGACCAGCTGGCGGCCGCTCGACGCCGGGCGGACCGAGCGCATGCGGGCGGAGCTCGTCGACGTCCTCGCCGGGCGTCGCGAGGCCGACCTGCGCAGCGGGACGCTGATCTCGCTGCTGCGCGCCACCGACCAGCTCGGCCGCGGCCTGCCGAAGGAGGCGCGCGGCGGGCTGACGATGCGCGAGATCAAGGCAGCCGCCAAGGAGGTCGCCCGCGGCAGGTGGGCGAGCGAGGCGGTGCAGAAGGCCGTGCAGGACGTCAACGCGGCGCTCATCGCCACCATGGCGGCCACCGGCGCGGCCACCTCGGGCGGCTGAGACCACGGCCCGGCGCTCACCGATGGCGGTGCAGCCCGCCCCGACGTCGGCCGCTCCAGCCGGGGAGGGTCAGTGCCCCCGGTCGATCCACTCCTGCCGCTGCGGCTTCTCGGCGCCGACCGAGGTGCTGTCGCCGTGCCCGGTGTGCACGACGGTGTCCTCGGGCAGGGTGAGGATCTTGTCGGTGATCGAGTCGATGATCGTCCCGAAGCTGCTGTGCGAGCGTCCGGTCGCGCCCGGCCCGCCGGAGAAGAGCGTGTCCCCGGAGAAGAGGACGCCGAGCTCGGGTGCGTGGAAGCAGCACGCACCAGGGGCGTGGCCCGGGGTGTGCAGCACGTGCAGGGTCGTGCCGCCGACCTCGATCCGCTGGCCGTCGGCCAGGTCCTCGTCCCAGCTGCGCCCCTCGTGCACCAGGTCCCACAGGACCCGGTCGTCCGGGTGCAGGTGGATCGGGGCGCCGGTGCGCTCCTTGAGGTCGAAGACCGCGTCGACGTGGTCGGAGTGCGCGTGGGTGAGCAGGATCGCCCGGACCTTCCGGTCGCCGACGACCTCCATGATCGCCCCCGCGTCGTGCGGGGCGT
>QEUR01000268.1 GCA_003577095.1 Acidobacteriota bacterium | reverse complement strand
AGCGGCGGAGGAGGCGTTCCGGTCGCACCGTCCGTGTCACCGGTCGCGTCGGAGGGCGGGCCGTCCGTGTCGCCGGTCGGGGCCGTGGCCGTGCCTTGCGTGTCGCCGGTCGTGTCGGGGGCGGGGGCCGTGGCCGTACCGTCCGTGTCGCCGGTCGTCTCAGGTGCGACCGGCGACACGGACGGTACGAGCAGCTGCGGTGTCCCCGGGTCGAGGTCGGCCACGCGGGCGGCGCCGTCGTCCGCGGCCACCGGCACCGGGTCGCCCGCGCCCACGAGCTCGGCCAGGTCCGCGTCGTCCTGCGGGACCACCACGTCGATGCCCGGGTCGGCCACCGGACCGATGGCCAGGGCCACCTCCGCGTCGAGCCGGTTGATCTCGTCCTTGACGTCGGGCCCGTCCACGAGCACCGGCACGCCGAGGATCGCGCCCGCCGACGCTGCCCGGAGCTGCTCGCCCTCGGCGGCCAGCACCACGACCGGGGCGCTGTCGAAGAAGGTCTGGCTGGCGGCGGCCGACAGCGGCCCGGCGTCCTCCTGCGTCAGCACCAAGGCCGGCTCGCCGGGGTCCCGCACGGCGGCCGTCAGGAGGTCTGGCTCGCCGCCGCCCAGCCCCAGGAAGCCACCGCCGTCGTCGTCCCGCGCACCGTCGCTGCGCGCCGCGCCGTCACCGCCTCCGAGGTCGCAGGCGCTGGTCAGCGCCAGTCCGGCGCAGACGACCGCGCACAGCGCGGCACGTGCAGGACGTGACCCCCGAGTCGACATGACGCTCCTCCACCTCGTTGCCCTGGCGGGGCCACCCTACGGACCGGTCCTGGGAACGGCAGCCGCACCGGGCCCGGGCGCGTCCGCAGATCCGGCAGCGACCGTCAGCCGGCGAGCCGCGTGGTCAGCTCGACGACCGTGCGCTCGCGGTGCGCGTCCCGGTCGAGCGGCTCGGCCTCATACGCTCCCGCGACCGGCTGGACCATCACCTCGGTGACGTCGTGCTCGGCGGCGAGCGAGCGCACCTGCTCGGCGACGTCGTCGGGCGTGCCGAGCAGCCACGGCTCGGTGATCGCGTCGAAGGCGGCCGGCAGGATCGGGGGCATCGGGGCGGCCACCGCCTCGTCCACGCTCATCAGCGGGCGGCGCTGCATCGGCCCGGGCAGCTTGAGGCTGGCCATCATGTGCTGGAACGGCAGCGCGAGCCGGCGGGCCTCCTCGAGGGAGTCGGCGACGACGACGTTGACGGTGAGGAAGGTCTGCGGCTCGCCCGGCCCGGCGTAGGTCGAGCGGTAGAGCTGCAGCGCCTCGGCGGTTCCCCGGCCGGCGAAGTGGTGGGCGAAGACGTAGGGCAGGCCGAGCTGGGCAGCCAGCCGCGCCGAGTAGTCGGAGGAGCCCAGCAGCCACACCGGCGGCGCGGAGACGGCGCGCGGCGTGGCGAGCACCTCGTGCCGGTGACCGCCGATCTCGATCGCCGCGCCGCCGGGGGACATGAAGGCCATGACCTGCTGGACGTACTCGGGGAAGCGCTGGACCACGTCCTGGTCGGTCGCGCCGCCGCGCAGCGCCCAGCTCGTGACCGGGTCGGTGCCCGGGGCGCGCCCGATCCCGAGGTCGATGCGCCCGGGGTAGGCCGCCTCGAGCAGCGCGAACTGCTCGGCGACCGCGAGCGAGGCGTGGTTGGGCAGCATGACGCCGCCGGAGCCGACCCGCATCCGTGAGGTGGCGGCCGCGATCATCCCGATCCCCACCGGCGGCGAGGCGGAGGCGACCGAGAGCGTGTTGTGGTGCTCGGCCAGCCAGTAGCGGCGCACGCCCGCCTCGTCCGCCGCCCTCGCCAACGACCGCGCGGCGTCCAGGGCCTGGGCGGTGGTCTGCCGGGAGCGCACCGGGAGCAGGTCGAGGACGGAGACGGCGATGGGAGACATGTCCCTCACTCTAGGTAGCGCCCCGACCGGGCGCGCGCGGCGGTCAGCCCAGCAGGTCGGCGAAGCCGCCGCTGCCGCTGCGCTCGCCCGAGCCGCTGGTGCGGGCGTTCTCGGCCGGCTGCACGAGGACGTGGCCGTCGCCGGAGAAGGCCATCTGGATCGTCTCCCCGGTGCCGCCGCGGATGAGCGAGCCCAGCCCGCCGGTGTCGACGCGGACGTCCATCCGCACGCCCGCCGTCCACAGGACGACCGCGTGGGCGTCGGCGAAGGTCGGCGCCTGGCGCACGTCGAGCGCGACCGGCTCGCCCTTGGTCGTCACCGCGACGTAGCCCGAGCCGCGCAGGGAGACGTTGAACAGGCCGCCGGCCATGGCCCCGCCGCGCACGCCGACCCGGTGGATGTCCCAGTCGATCGAGGAGCTGAAGGCGAGGACGTTGGCGCCGTTGACCGAGATCATGTCGTTCTCTAGGTAGAGCACCTGGACGTCGGCGGCGTCGTCGGCGAGGAAGAGCTCACCCTGCCCGGAGCACTCCATGATCGGCACGCCCTCGCCGGTCATCGCCTTCTTGAGCATCTTGTCCAGCCCGCCCGACCCTCGGTTGGCGAAGCGGATGTCGCCCTGGTAGGCGACCATCGAGCCGAGCCGGGCGTTGACGGGGCCGTAGTCCATGCGCACCTTGAGCAGCTTGGAGTTCTGCCGCACGAACTGGTCACGGGACTCTGTCTCCTTGAACTCCTCCAGCAGGGAGCCGTGGATCGCCATTGAGGTCACTCCTTGTGTCGTCTGCGCCGAGTATGGTCGTGGTAGCAGCGTTCTGTCACCCCCGAGGAGGGGATCGTGGGATTCTTCGACAAGGCCATGAAGACCGCCAACGAGCTGGCGGGCAAGGCCGAGACCGCGCTCGCCCAGAGCGGGCTCAACGTGCCCGGCACGCCGGGCGGCGAGGCTGCCAAGCTCTACCAGGAGCTGGGGCGCCTGGTGCACGCCGAGCACCGCGGCGAGCCCGCCGACCCGGCGCGCCGGTCCGAGCTGCTGCAGCGGCTGGACACCCTGGCCGAGCAGATCGCCTCCGCGCCACCACCGCCGGGCGCGACCCCGCCGCCGCCGGGATCCACGCCGCCGGGCCCCTCGACCCCGCCGCCCGGGCCCTCCGCCGGGCCCCCGCCCGGTCTGTCGACGCCGCCGCCCCCGCCGCCGGGGGCGTGAGGCTCAGCCGACCTCGGCCAGCAGCCACTCCACCAGGGGGCGGACCTCCCTCCAGTGGTCGCGCACCGCGTCGACCAGCGCGGGGGTCGTGACCACGTCGCCGTCCTCGATCCAGCGCATCGCGGTCAGCGCCTTGCGTCGCAGCAGCTCGATCCGCGGGTGGTCGCGGGAGTAACCGCGCGGTGCCGTGCGCAGCGAGCTCCCGCCGACCTCCCAGCCGTCGGCGGCCAGGTCCGCGACGATGCGCTCCAGCCGCGCGCCCCGGCGTCCCGCCACGCCCTTGCGGTATGCCGTGAGCGCCGCCGGCTCCAGGTGGTAGCACCCGCCGCCGAGGCGGAAGCCGTCCGCCGAGACCTCGGCGTACCACCCGGTGCGGGTCGCCACCGCGACCCACCCGCCCTGGTGCGTCTTGTAGGGGCTCTTGTCCGCCGAGAAGCGCACGTCCCGGTGCGGCCGGAACAGCCGGGCCGGCCCGAACTCGTCCTCCAGCGCGGCCATCAGCCGCCATCGGCTCGCGCACGTCCCGCTCGTAGCGCGCCCGGTTCGTCGCCCAGAAGTCCTTGCTGTTGTTCTGCTCGAGGTCGGCGTAGAAGTCGGTGGACGCGTGCGGCAGGCCGGAGAACGACATACCGGCAGGGTAGGTGCGCTAGCCTCCCCGCCATGGGGGGAGCCTTCGCGGTGACCGGTGCGACCGGTGGGATCGGGTACTTCGTGGCCGAGCAGCTGGCGGCGCTGGGGCACCGGGTGGTGCTGCTGGCGCGCAACCCGGGCTGGACCTGGCCGACCTGGCCGCCGTGGGGCGGGCGGCCGAGCAGCTCGCGGCGGGTCGTGCGCTGAGCGGGCTCGTGGCGGACGCGGCGGTGGTCAGCTACGGCCTCCTCCCGGCGTCGCCGCGGCTGTCCGCGGACGGTTACGAGCTGCACCTGGCCACCGCGCACCTCGGGCACTACGCGCTGGTCGCGCGGCTGCTGCCCCGGCTGCAGGAGTGGGGGACGCGCGTAGTGCACGTCGGCAGCCTCAGCCACCGGGTGCCGATCGGCCGCGACCCGTGGACGCGGCTGACGCGGCCGCGGCGGGAGCCGTCCTTCCTCAGCTACGCCCGGTCCAAGGTGGCGGTGACCCTGTTCGCGCTGGAGCTGGCCGAGCGGCTGGCGGCGGCGGGGTCGGCGGCGAGCTCGGTGCTCGCGCACCCGGGGACGGCGGTGGACGTGCTGACGCCCGAGCGCGACGGCATACCCGCCTCCCAGCCGACCGAGCTCAGCCCGGTGGGGCGGGCGATCGTGCGCGGGATGCACGGCAAGGACGCGGGCGCGGCGGTGCTCGTGCGGGCGGCCGTCGACCCGTCGGCCGGCAACGGACAGGTATGGGGTCCCGGTGGCCGCTGGCAGCTGGCCGGGGAGCCGGTGCGGCTCGCGCCGCCGCGCCGGCGTGCACCGGAGGTGACGGACGCGCTGCTGAAGGTGAGCGAGGAGCTGACCGGTGTGCCGCTGGGGCTCAGCCCTGCCCGCCGAGGTCGACGCTGAACGCCTCGTAGATCAGGTCGCTGACCCGCTGCCGGTGCCGGACCAGGTCGCCGACCAGGGTGGTCAGGTCCTCGCGGAAGGCCGGCAGGTCGAACGGCGGCGCCACCGCCTCGAGCGCGGCGACGGAGGCGGCGATCCGTCCGCGCAGCTCGTCGTGCTCCTCGCGCTGACGGGCGACCGCGGGCGCGAGCCGGGTGTCCTCGGCCAGCACGGTCTCGAACAGGCCGCCCTCGCCCTCGGTCAGCTCGACGTGGTCGCGGAAGTCGTGCTCGAGCTCGACGAGCGCGGTGTGCACGCGCTCGCGCCACAGGGCCGTGCCCAACGGCCGGGCGAGCGCGTCGTCGACCGCGGCGGCGGCCTCGCGCAGCTCGGCGCGCTGGGCCTGGACGCGGGCGAGGTAGGCCTCGAAGGCGGTGCGCTGGGCGGGGTCCATGCCCCATCGTCGTGGACCGCGGCGCCGCGCGTCCAGCCCCGAGCGTCTCACGGTGGAGCCCCCGCCGTCTCACGGTGGTAGGCCGGCATACCGGCGGGTCACGGCAGCTGACGCATGAAGGTCCTCGCC
>QEUR01000267.1 GCA_003577095.1 Acidobacteriota bacterium | reverse complement strand
GACCTCGTCGTCGTCGCCCAGGGTCCGGGCAACCTCGGCACCGGCACCCGCTGGGGCTTCTCGGGCGTGTCCGCCGGCGAGGCCCTCAACGCCGCGGCCGTCCTGGGCGGTCGCCCCGTCGCCTCGCTGCGCGTCTCGCAGGCCGACCCCAGGCCGAGGCACCGCGGCCTGTCGCACCACAGCGCGACGGCATACGGACGCGTGCTTGCGCACCCGGCGGAGGTGGTGGTGCCGGTGGGCACCACCGGGCTCGAGGGGACGGACACGTGCCTGGAGCAGGTGCGCTCCCAGGTGGACGACCTCGTCGTGAGCGCACCCCACCTGACACGGGTCGAGGTCGCCGTCGACGGGCTGCTCGACTCCCTGCGCGACGCGCCCGTGCGCCTGTCCACCATGGGGCGCGGGCTGGACGAGGACACCGCGTCCTTCCTGGCCGCCGCCGCCGCGGGCGTCCGCGCCGCCCGGTGCGCGGGGACCTAGGGTGGCGGCATGCCCGCCCAGGACGTCACCGCATACCTGACCCAGCTGCTGGAGAGCGTCCGTGGGCTGGACCGCGGTGCTCCCCACGACCTCCCGGTGCACGCGGACGCCGACACCGACCTGCTCGCCGTGGCGGTCGTCGACGTCGACGGGCAGGTGTGGAGCGCGGGCGACGCCGAGCACCTCTTTCCGATCCAGTCGATGAGCAAGCCGGCCGTCTACGGCCTGGCGATCGAGCACGTCGGGCTGGACGAGGTGCTGCGTCACGTCGACGTCGAGCCCTCCGGCGACGCGTTCAACCGGATCAGCCTGGACCCGGAGTCCAACCTGCCGGACAACCCGATGATCAACGCCGGTGCCCTGGTGGCGCACTCGCTCGTGCACGGCCCGGACGCCGGCGACCGCTTCGAGCGGATCCAGGAGCTGCACTCGCGGATGGCCGGTCGCGAGCTGGCCATGGACCAGGACTGCTACGAGCAGGAGATGGAGCGTGCGGACCGCAACCTCGCCCTCGCGCACCTGGTCAAGGCGCTCTCGGTGCTGCCCGACGACCCGCACGACGTTGGGGACGGCTACTCGCGGCAGTGCTCCCTGGAGGTCAGCACCGTCGAGCTGGCCCGGATCGGCGCCACGCTCGCCGCCGGCGGCGTCGTCCCCGGGACGGGCGAGCGGGTCCTGGCCCGCGAGGCGACCCAGCAGGTGCTGTCGGTGATGCTCACCTGCGGGATGTACGACTCCGCCGGTGACTGGGTCTCCCAGGTCGGCATCCCCGCCAAGAGCGGGATCAGCGGCGGCATCTTCGGCGCCGTGCCGGGCCGGTGCGGGATCGCGACCTACTCCCCCAGGCTGGACGCGCACGGCACCTCGGTGCGCGGCGAGCTGGCCTTCCGGCGGCTCTCGCTCGACCTCGGCCTGCACGTGCTGCGCCCCCGCCGGCCGCAGGGCTGACGGGGGCGCGGAGTGGACCGGGTCAGCGCACGTCGACCAGGTCGACGACG
The DNA here is from genome assembly GCA_003577095.1 of Acidobacteriota bacterium. Classification (GTDB taxonomy): domain Bacteria; phylum Actinomycetota; class Actinomycetes; order Actinomycetales; family Dermatophilaceae; genus Ornithinicoccus. Next base: position 2,468 of record QEUR01000267.1, on the reverse strand, counting down.
AAGATCAGCGTCTCGCCGCCCTTGATCGCGGCGCCCGCGCCGCGGTCGCCGTAGCCCAGGTGCGGCGGGATGACGATCTTGCGCCGGCCACCGACCTTCATGCCGAGCAGGCCCTGGTCCCAGCCCTGGATGACCTGGCCGACGCCGACGGTGAAGTCGAGCGGCTGGCCGCGGTTCCAGGAGGCGTCGAACTCCTCGCCGGTGGACCAGGCGACGCCGACGTAGTGCGCCGAGATCTGCTTGCCGGCGGTCGCCTCCTCCCCCTTGCCCACCTCGATGTCCTCGATCTCCAGCTCGGTGGGCGGGGTGTCGCCGGGGAAGTCGATCTCGGGCTTGGCCTTCTTGACCTCGCCGAACGGGGACTGGCTCATGCTTGTTGCTCCTTCGTCTTGTCAGTAGGCGCCGAGGATGTCGACGACGAAGACCAGCACCTCGCCGGCCAGCTCGTGCTGCTGCGGGCTCGCGGTGGAGGAGGCGTCGTCCTCGGCCTTCTCGCCGTAGGCGTCCTCGGCCGGCACGACGAGCAGGACGCGCGAGCCGACGGTCTGGCCGACCAGGCCCTCGTCCCAGCCCTTGATGACCGACCCGACGCCGATCGGGAACTCCGCCGGCTCGCCCCGCTGGTAGGAGTCGTCGAAGCCCTCGCCGTCGGACCACTTGACGCCGGTGTAGTTGACCTTGATGGTCTGACCGGCCTTGACCTCGGGGCCCTCGCCCTTGACGAGGACCTGGCTGACCAGCTTGGTCGGCGCGTCCACGCCCTCGGGGATGGTGATCTTGGCGGCGCTCTCGCCGTCGGCCTCGACCTTCGGCAGGTCCTTGTCGGTCGGGGTGACGGCCTCGCCCTCGGCCTTCGTCAGCGGCGCGTGCGCGTCGACGACCTCCAGGTAGAAGACGAGGGTGTCCTGGGCACCGACCCCGAGCTGCTGGTTGCCCGCCTCGCCGAAGGCGTCGGCCGCCGGGATGGCCATGAGGAGCGAGTCGCCCACCTTGCCACCGGGCAGGTTGTCGAGGAAGGCCGGGAAGAGCAGCTCGTTGGACAGGTCGAGGGTGACCGTCTCGTCGGCGTCGAAGGTCGACAGGATCTGCTCGCCGGTCGTGCCGTTGACGGCCAGGTAGCGCACGTCCACCTCGTCGCCGGCGGCGATCTCGTCGCCGTCGCCCTCCTTGACCGTCTCGGTCTCGGTCGAGGTCACCGCGAAGGGCAGGTCGCCGTCGGCCATCGCCTCGCCGTCCCACAGGATCGTGGGGGTGTCGCCCGAGTCGTCGACGGAGAGCTCGGAGACGCTGCCGTTGGGCGCGATCGAGGTCGCGGCGGCGTCGTCGACGCCCGTGCTCTGGGAGGCGTTGTCCGTCCCCTCGCCGTCTCCGCTGCACGCGGACAGGAGCAGGATCGGGGCGACGGCCAGGGCGGCCAGCCGGAGTCGGTGGGTGCGCACGCGCGGTCCTTCGTGTCGGCAGTCGTGGTCTGCTGCCGCGGCGGTGCGCCGTCGGCAACCGGACCAGCGTAACGGCCCCAACCTGGGGAACTCGTGGGAGCCTCGACCTAGCGTCCGGCGCGGATGTGCGCGACCAGGTCGTCGACCCGCTGGTCGACGTCGGCGAAGGGGTCCTTGCAGACCACCGTGCGCTGGGCCTCGTCGTTGAGCTTGAGGTGGACCCAGTCCACGGAGAAGTCCCGCCGGTGCTCCTGGGCCGCCCGGACGAAGTCGCCGCGCAGCTTCGCGCGCGTCCGCGGCGGCTCCTCCATCGCCCGCCGGATCCGCGCGTCGTCGACGAGCGTGCGGGCGGCGCCCGAGCGCTGCAGGATCGGCATCAGGCCGCGGGTGGGGTGGACGTCGTGCCAGGCCAGGTCGAGCTGCTGCAGGCGCTCGTCGTGCGGGGCGAGGCCGTGCTTGGCGGCATACCCGTCGAGCAGCTTCTTCTTCATCACCCACTCGATCTCGGTGTCGACCAGGGACAGGTCGCCGGTCTCGACGGCGTGCAGCGTGCGCTCCCACAGCTCGAGCACCTCCCGGTGCGGCGAGACGTCGGCGATCCCCGCCCCCTGCGCGTGGCGGGCGGCCAGCTCCAGGAGCGTGTGCTGCATACCGAGCGCGGTGATGGTGCCGCCGGCGGCGAGCGGGACCGCCCGGCGGCCGGTCTGGTCGCGGCTGACGTCCCGGATCGCCTGGACCGGGTTGGCCAGCGCCAGGTCGGGCACGCGGGTGCCGGCCTCGAGCATGCGGAGCACGAGGTCGGTGGTGCCCGTCCGCATGAGCGTGGTCGTCTGGCTCATCGTGGAGTCGCCGACGATGACGTGCAGGCGGCGGTAGCGCTCCGGGTCGGCGTGCGGCTCGTCGCGGGTGTTGATGATCGGGCGTGAGCGCGTGGTCGCCGAGGAGAGCCCCTCCCACATGTGGTCGGCCCGCTGGGAGACGAGGTATGTCGCGCGCTCCCCCACCACGTGCAGCCGCCCCGCGCCGGTC
>QEUR01000266.1 GCA_003577095.1 Acidobacteriota bacterium | reverse complement strand
GATCGTCGACACCTGGTGGCAGACCGAGACCGGCGCGATCATGATCAGCCCGCTGCCCGGCGTCACCGAGGCCCGCCCGGGCTCGGCGATGCGCCCGATCCCCGGCGTCGTGGCCCAGGTCGTCGACGACGCCGGCCAGCCGGTGGAGCGCGGCGCCGGCGGCTACCTGGTGCTGACCGAGCCGTGGCCGGCGATGCTGCGGGGCGTGTGGGGCGACCCGGAGCGCTACAAGGAGACCTACTGGGCGCGCTTCGAGGGCGTCTACTTCGCCGGTGACGGCGCCAAGCTGGACGAGGACGGCAACATCTGGGTGCTGGGCCGGGTCGACGACGTGATGAACGTCTCCGGCCACCGGATGTCGACCGCCGAGATCGAGTCGGCGCTGGTCTCCCACCCCAAGGTCGCCGAGGCCGCCGTGGTCGGCGCCGCGGACGCGACCACCGGGCAGGCGATCTGCGCCTTCGTGATCCTGCGCGAGGACGCGGTCAGCGAGGCCGACGAGGAGGGCGAGGGCGAGGCGCTGGTCGCCGAGCTGCGCGGCCACGTGGCCAAGGAGATCGGCCCGATCGCCAAGCCGCGCCAGATCATGATCGTCCCCGAGCTGCCCAAGACCCGCTCGGGCAAGATCATGCGCCGCCTGCTCAAGGACGTGGCCGAGAACCGCGAGATCGGCGACGTCACCACGCTGGCCGACTCCTCGGTGATGGACCTCATCAGCGAGGGGCTGAACAGGGGCGCCGGCGACTGACCGACCACGCACGAGGTGCGCGGGCGCCATACCCCCAGATCCTGGCGGGTGTGGCGCCCGCGCCGTCCGTGCTCAGTCCTCCTCGGGGCGCATGTGCCGCCAGGGCCGGGCGAGGTGGAAGCGGCGCCCGCTGATCTCCTCGACGGCGATCGCCACGACGTTGTGCTTGTCCGGCGAGGTCCACGGCCGCAGGCGCAGGTTGTCCGCGTCCCGGGCCTCCTCACCCTCGAGGATCTGCGCCCGGCCGCGGGCGATGACGCTCCAGGCGGACTCGAACTCGTCGTCGATGCGGTCGATCTCGAAGGCGACGTCCTCGTTCATCACCACCCCCAGGAGCTTGGAGCCCTCGGCGGTGCGGAAGACGATGCGTCCGTGGTCGACGGCGTAGTTGACCGGCGCGATGTGCACCTCGTCGGCGAGGTGGTAGGCCATCCGGCCGAACTCCTCCTGCTCCAGCAGCTGCCAGCACTCCGTCTCGCCGAGGATGCGCGGTGCGGTCGAGGTGTCCATGATCAGCCTCCTTGCTTCGGCACCCTCATTCTACGACTGTATGTCGTACAAGGCCAGTCCTCGGTCGGCCGCCACCGCCGGACCGCCCGTGAGCTGCCCGGTCTGTCCACCTGCGCCGGGCGCCGGGTCGCGGTACCGTGTCGACCACGGCCGTCGGGCGATCTTCTGTGAGAGAGGTGGCGGTGCACGGTGGCGCGCAAGGAGTCGACCTTCCTCGGCTGGCCCGTGCTGCGGCAGCTGACCAGCGGCGACCTGCTGGGACGCGGCGCAGCGGTGACCTCCCGACGCACGAGGGAGATCCAGCCCCGCACGACGACCGCGGACCGCGTCGCCCGCAGCGTCTGCCCCTACTGCGCCGTCGGCTGCGGCCAGAAGATCTTCGTCAAGGACGAGAAGATCGTCCAGATCGAGGGGGACGAGAACTCGCCGGTGAGCCGGGGCCGGCTGTGCCCCAAGGGGGCCGCCAGCGAGCAGCTGGTCAACTCCCCGACCCGGGTCACCGAGGTCCTCTACCGGGCGCCCGGGGCCACCGAGTGGCGCACGATCGACCTGGACGAGGCCATCGACATGGTCGCGGAGCGCTACCTGCAGGCGCGCGACAACCACTGGCAGGACGTCGACGACCAGGGCCGGCGGGTCCGGCGCACGATGGGCATCGCCTCGTTGGGGGGAGCCACCCTCGACAACGAGGAGAACTACCTCATGAAGAAGCTGTACACGGCTTCGGGGGCGATCCAGATCGAGAACCAGGCCCGCATATGACACAGCTCCACGGTTCCCAGTCTGGGAGCCTCGTTCGGGCGCGGCGGCGCGACCCAGGCCCTGCAGGACATGGCCAACTCCGACTGCATCGTGATCCAGGGCTCCAACATGGCCGAGTGCCATCCGGTGGGCTTCCAGTGGGTCACCGAGGCCAAGGCCCGCGGCGCGCGCGTCATCCACATCGACCCGCGCTTCACCCGCACCTCGGCGGTCGCTGACACCCACGTCCCGGTCCGGGCGGGCACCGACGTCGTGCTGCTCGGCGCCCTCATCAACCACGTGCTGAGCAACGACCTGTACTTCCACGACTACGTCGTCGCCTACACCAACGCCGCGACGATCGTCGGCGAGGACTTCGCCGACACCGAGGACCTGGACGGGCTGTTCTCCGGCTACGACCCGGAGAGCGGCACCTACGACATGTCCTCCTGGGCCTACGCCGTGCGGGAGGAGGCGCCCGGCGAGGGGATCGAGGAGCCGGACGGCGACACCGACGCCCCCGACCGGTCGAAGAAGGAACGGGCCTCGGGGCACGAGCGCGGCGCCTCCGGCGCCCCGCTCGAGCACGCCAGGGTCATGCGCGACGAGACCCTGCAGGACCCCCGGACCGTCTTCCAGATCGTCAAGAGGCACTACCGGCGCTACACGCGCGAGATGGTCCGCGACGTGTGCGGCATACCCCTGGAGCTCTTCGACGAGATCGCCGCCGCGATCGCGGAGAACTCGGGCCGGGAGCGGACCACCTGCTTCGCCTACGCCCTGGGCTGGACCCAGCACTCCCTGGGCGCGCAGTTCATCCGCGCCGCGGCGATCCTGCAGCTGCTGATGGGCAACATGGGCCGGCCCGGCGGCGGCATCATGGCGCTGCGCGGCCACGCCAGCATCCAGGGCTCGACCGACATCCCGACGCTGTTCAACCTCCTGCCCGGCTACCTGCCGATGCCGATGGCCGGCGAGCACGACACCCTCGAGGACTACCTGGCCTCGATCGCCTCGCCGCTGCAGAAGGGCTACTGGACCGAGGCTCCGGCCTACACCGCGAGCCTGCTCAAGGCGTGGTTCGGCGAGGCCGCCACCCGCGAGAACGACTTCTGCTTCGACTACCTGCCGCGGCTGACCGGTGCGCACGGCACCTACCAGAGCGTGATGGCGATGCTCGACGGCGAGGTCGACGGCTACTTCGTCGTCGGCCAGAACCCCGCCGTGGGCTCGGCGCACGCGAAGATGCAGCGCCAGGCGCTGGGCAGGCTGAAGTGGCTGGTCGTGCGCGACCTGCAGCTGATCGAGACCGCGACCTTCTGGAAGGACTCCCCGGAGATCGCCACCGGCGAGCTGCGCACCGAGGACATCCAGACCGAGGTCTTCTTCTTCCCCTGCGCCAGCTACGCCGAGAAGTCGGGCACCTTCACCCAGACGCAGCGGATGCTGCAGTGGCGCCACCAGGCGGTCCGCCCGCCGGGCCAGGCGCAGAGCGAGCTGGACTTCTACTACGAGCTGGGCAGGCGGATCCGCGAGCGGCTGGCCGGCTCGACCGACGAGCGGGACCGGCCGCTGCTCGACCTGACCTGGGACTACCCGCAGGACGAGCACGGCGAGGTCGACGCCGAGGCGGTGCTGCGGGAGATCAACGGCTACCACCTCGAGGGGGAGCAGGCCGGCGAGCTGCTCGACTCCTTCGTGCAGATGAAGGCCGACGGCTCGACGTCCGGCGGCTGCTGGATCTACACCGGCGTCTACGCCGGCGGCGTCAACCGCTCGGCGCTGCGGCCGGACCGCGACGAGCAGGACGAGGTCGCCAGCGGCTGGGCCTGGGCGTGGCCGCTCAACCGGCGCGTCCTCTACAACCGGGCCTCGGCCGACCCGCAGGGACGGCCGTGGAGCGATCGCAAGAAGTACGTCTGGTGGGACGCCGAGGCCAGGCGGTGGACCGGCAAG
>QEUR01000265.1 GCA_003577095.1 Acidobacteriota bacterium | reverse complement strand
CCGACGCCTCGGGTGAGCGGCACGAGACCGAGCACGCCGGCGTGGTCGTCGCCAACGGCACCCTCTCCGAGCCCAACGTGCCGCAGCTGCCGGGCCGCTTCGACGGCGAGGTCCTCCACACCGCCGGCTACAAGCGTCCGCAGGTCTTCGCCGGCAAGCGGGTCCTCGTCGTGGGCGCGGGCAACTCCGGGTGCGACGTCGTCGTCGACGCCGTCCACCACGCGCGCAGCGTCGACATCAGCGTCCGGCGGGGCTACCACTTCGTCCCCAAGTACGTCTTCGGCCGCCCCGCCGACACCCTCAACCGAGGACGGGCGCTGCCGGCCCGCGTCAAGCAGGCGGTCGACACGCGGCTGCTGCGGATGTTCACCGGCGACCCGACCCGCTTCGGCTTCCCCGAGCCCGACCACAAGCTCTACGAGTCGCACCCGGTCGTCAACAGCCTGATCCTGCACCACCTCGGCCACGGCGACGCCCGCGTGCGCGCCGACGTCGAGCGCCTCGACGGCGACGGCGTCCTCTTCCGCGACGGCACCCGCGAGGAGTACGACGTCGTCGTCCTCGCCACCGGCTACCTGCTGCACTACCCCTTCCTCGACCGCTCGCTGCTCGCCTGGCCCGAGCGTGCGGGCGCACCCGACCTCTACCTGCAGATCTTCAGCCCCGCCGCCGAGGGGCTCTACGTCGTGGGCATGGTCGAGGCCGCCGGCATCGGCTGGCAGGGGCGCTACGAGCAGGCCGAGCTGGTCGCGGCATACCTCGCCGCCAGGACGCGTGCGCCCGAGGCGGCCGCCGAGCTGCGCGGGCGGGTCGCCGACCGGGACGGGTGGCCGGACCTGACCGGCGGCTTCGACTACCTGCGGCTGGACCGGATGGCCTACTACGTCAACAAGGACGCCTACCGCCGGGCCGTGCGCGCCGCTACCGCCGACCTCGGGGTGCGGCCGTGACCGACGTCGACCAGATCCGGATCGCCTTCGACGAGAGCTCGCTGACCACGCTGCGCATCGTGCTCGCGCTGATCCTGCTCGGCGTCGCGCTCGACACTCGCGTCTCCGACTTCACCCGCGCGCTGCGCCGGCCCTGGGCGATCGTCGTCGTGGTCGCCGCCCAGTTCCTCGTGCTGCCGGCCATCACCTACGTGCTGACCCTCGTGCTGGACCTGCGCGGGTCTCTGGCGCTCGGCCTGATCCTGGTCGCCTGCTGCCCGCCCGGCAACGTCTCCAACATCCTCACCCACCGCGCCGGGGGGAGACGTGGCGATGTCGGTGTCGATGACCTCCGTCGGCAACGTGCTGGCGATGTTCCTGATGCCGGTCAACTTCGCCCTCTGGGGCTCGCTGCACCCGACCGGCAGCCAGCTGCTGCGGGACATCGAGCTCGACCCGGTCGACATGCTCGTCGAGATTCTGCTGGTCATCGGCCTGCCGTTCGTCATCGGCATCTTCCTCGCCCACCGCTTCCCCCGCTTCGCCGAGCGGGCGCGCAGGGTCGTCGGGCCGGTCGCCTTCCTCGGGCTCGCCGGGATCATCGTGGTCGGCATCGCCAACAACTGGGCCCTGTTCACCGCCTACATCGGGCTGGTCGTCGTCGCCGTCTTCGTCCACGACGCGCTGGCCCTGCTGCTCGGCTACGTGCTCGGCCGCGCGGCACGCCTGCCGGAGGCGTCGGTCAAGGCGTCCACCTTCGAGGTCGGCATCCGCAACGCCGGGCTCGGGCTGCTGCTCGTCTTCTCCTTCTTCGACGGGCTCGGGGGTATGGCGCTGGTCGCTGCCTGGTGGGGGATCTGGGACATCATCGCCGGGCTGGCGGTCGCCACGGTCTGGCGGCTCCGGACCGGGGTCAGCCCGCTCGGGGACGAGGAGCCGGTGGCCGTCGGGAGGGGCGCGTGAAGGTCCTCGTCACCGGGTCGTCCGGCTTCCTGGGGTCATCGGTGGTGCCCGGCCTGGTCGATGGGGGACACGAGGTCGTCGCCACCGACGTGCGCGAGCCCGCCAGCCCGACCCCGGGTGCGGTGCACGTGCGCATGGACGTGCGCGAGCGGCATACCGTCGACCGGGTGGTCGGCGAGCACCGCCCGGAGGTGGTGGTGCACCTGGCCAGCATCGTCACGCCGGGCAGGGACTCGGACCGCGCGCTGGAGCGGGCCGTCGACGTGGACGGCTCCCGGCACGTGCTGGACGCCTGCCGCGCGCACGGGGTGCGGCGGATCGTGGTGTCCTCCAGCGGCGCGGCATACGGCTACCACGCCGACAACCCGGTGCCGCTGACCGAGGAGGACCCGCTGCGCGGCAACGTGGAGTTCGCCTACGCCGACCACAAGCGGCAGGTCGAGGAGATGCTCGCCGCGGAGCGGGTGCGCACGCCGGAGCTGGAGCAGGTGGTGCTGCGCATCGAGACGATCCTGGGGGAGCGGGTCGACAACCAGATCACCCGGCTGTGGGCGGGCCGGTTCATCCTGCGGCTGGCGGGCGCGGAGTCGCCGTTCGTGCTGGTGTGGGACGAGGACGTGGTGCGCACCGTGGTCGCCGCGGTCACCTCGCCGGCGACGGGGGCGTTCAACGTCGCGGGGGAGGGCACGGTGACCGTGCCGCAGATCGCCCGGGCGCTGGGGAAGCGGACCCTGGTCGTCCCCGAGCCGCTGCTGCGGGGTGCGCTGGCGGCGGGCAAGCGGCTGGGGCTGACGGCATACGGTCCCGAGCAGACCGTCTTCCTGGCCCACCGGCCGGTGCTCGACGCCTCGCGGCTGCGCGAGCTCGGGGTGGAGGTGGCGCCGACGGCCGAGGTGCTGCGGAGGTATGCCGAGGTCGTGCGGGGGCGCTGATTCCGACAGTCCGGCAGTTGGGTGCCGGGGGCCGGACAGCCGCACCGCACGTGCGTCGCGCCCTATTCTTTGCTCACGATGCTGACCGCGCGTGGGGTGCCCGCCGTCGCGATCCTGCAGGTCGTCCTGCTGACCGCGCTGGGCGTGCTGCTGCGCTGGGGCGTGCCGGGCTGGGTGGCCGCGTCCGTGAGCCTCGCCGTGGTCGACGTGGCCGCCGCCCGGCTCGCCCGCTCCTACCGCGTCGTCGCCCTCGGTCCGGCCGACGTCGTCACGCTGACGAGGGTCGCCCTGTCGTGCGGCGTCCTGGCCGTCGTCGTCGAGCACTGGGCCGAGCGAGCGCCGGGCGCCTCTGCCCCCGTGAGCGCCGTGGCAGTGCTCGGGGCGGTGGCGCTCGCGCTCGACGGGGTGGACGGCCGGGTGGCCCGGGCCACCCGGACCGGGTCCCCGTTCGGCGGGCGCCTCGACGGTGAGGCCGACGCCTTCCTCCTGCTGGTGCTGAGCCTGCCGGTGGCGGCGGCCTTCGGCTGGTGGGTGCTGGTGATCGGCCTGGCTCGCTACGTCTTCGCCGCGGCCGGGCTGGTCCTGCCCTGGCTGCGGGCGCAGCTGCCGTTCCGCTACTGGCGCAAGGTGGTCACCGCCACCGCAGGCGTCGCCCTGGTCGTGGCGACGGTGGACGTCGTGCCGGACGCGCTCGCCCGTGCCGGCCTCGTCGTCGCGCTCGCGCTGATCGCCGAGTCGTTCGCCCGGGACGTGTGGTGGCTGTGGGGCCACGCGCCGGTGCGCCACCCGCAGCCCGCCGCAGGCCGGCCGACGTGAGCCTGCAGGAGGAGGCGCGCCGGGTCGACGGGACGTGGGAGCGAGTGCGGAGGGAGGCCTACGGCCCCGGGGAGTTCGTCGACCAGCGCGGTTTCATGCGGGCGGGCGAGATCCTCGGCCTGGCGGCCCGGGCCGGCGTCGTCGCCGGGACGAGGGTGCTCGACCTGTGCTGCGGTCCCGGAGGACCCGGCCTGCTGATCACCCGGGAGCTGGGCTGCGACTACCTCGGCGTCGACGACAATGCCGCCGCGGTGGACCGCGCGCGCCGGCGCGCCGCGGGGCTGGGCCTGCGCTTCGACACCCGCCGGGTGCCGCCCGTCCCGCAGGGCCCCTTCGAGGTCGTGCTGCT
>QEUR01000264.1 GCA_003577095.1 Acidobacteriota bacterium | reverse complement strand
GCACGTCTGGCCCGGCCTGGCCGGCAGCATCGACGTCACGCGCGGGCCGGCGATGTCCTACTCCGACGCGTGGAAGGTGACGGTCAAGGGCCGCGGCGGCCACGGCTCGCAGCCGGAGAGCACCATCGACCCGGTCGTCCTGGCCGCCCACATGATCGTGCGCATCCAGAGCCTGCTCAGCCGCGAGGTCGCCGCCCAGAAGTCCGCGGTCATCACGATCGCCACGATCCACGCGGGGCTGAAGGAGAACATCATCCCGCCGTCGGCCGAGTTCACCATCAACATGCGCAACCTGGACACCGAGGTGCGCGAGCACCTGCTGGCCGGCCTGCGCCGGGTGATCAAGGCCGAGGCGATGGCCAGCAACGCGCCGGAGCCGGAGATCGAGGAGCTCTACACCTTCCCGCTCCTGGTCAACGACGAGGCCGAGACCGACAAGGTCATCGGCGTCCTGCGCGGCGTCCTCGGCGAGGACAAGGTCAACGAGAAGCCGGCGGTCATGGGCTCGGAGGACTTCGGCGCCCTGCCCGACGCGATCGGCGTGCCGGGGGTCTACTGGTTCTTCGGCGGCATGCCGCCCGAGGTGATGGAGTCCGACGAGCCGGTCCCGAGCAACCACTCGCCCTTCTTCGGCCCCGTCATGGAGCCGACCCTGAGCACCGGCACCACCGCCGCCTACGAGGTGCTCATGTCCCGCCTGCGGGCCAAGTGAGCGGGCGAGCGCGAGCATGAGCCCGGCCCTGCCGAGCCTGACTGTCGAGGCGGACCGCGTCCACGGCGAGCTGGAAGCCCTGGCCGCGCTGGTCGAGCCCGACCTGCCCGGCTGGACGCGCACCGCCCTCGGCCCGGTCGACCGCCAGGCCCGCGAGCTGGTCCGGCGCTGGATGCGCGACGCCGGCCTGGAGACGCACGTCGACGGGGCCGGCAACATCTTCGGGCGGCTGCGCGGCACCGGCTCCGGCCGCACCCTCATGGTCGGCTCGCACACCGACACGGTGGTGGGCGGCGGCCGCTTCGACGGGATCGTCGGCGTCGTCGGCGCCCTGGAGGCGGTCCGCGCGCTGCGCGAGGCCGACGTCCGGCTCGAGCACGACCTCGTCGTCGTCGACTTCTTCCACGAGGAGCCCAACGAGTTCGGCCTGTCCTGCGTCGGCTCCCGCGCCATGGTCGGCGAGCTCACCCAGGCGCACCTGGAGCTGCGCGACGAGCAGGGCCGCACCCTCGCCGACGCCCTCGCGACCGTGGACGTCGACCCCTCGGCGCTCCTGGCCGCGCGGCACGACTTCACCGGCGTCGACGCCTTCGTCGAGCTGCACATCGAGCAGGGCCCCTACCTCGAGGAGCACGGCAGCCAGATCGGGCTCGTCGAGTCGATCACTGGCATCTCCCGCTTCCGCGCGCTCTTCTCCGGGCAGGCCGACCACGCCGGCACCGCACCGATGGACCGGCGCCGCGACGCCGGCTGCGCCGCCGCCGGCACCGTCCTGGCCGTCGAGCGCATCGCGGGGGAGGGTATGCAGTCGCGCGGCACCAGCGGCCAGCTCACCTTCACGCCGGCGGCCGTCAACGTGGTGACCGAGCGCGCGGAATTCCGGGGAGAGTTCCGCGGGCCCGAGGCCGAGTGGCTCCGCTCGGCGCAGGACGCGCTCACCTCGGCCGCGCAGGACGAGGGCGCCCGCCGCGACGTGGACGTCGAGGTCGAGTGGCTGCCGCTGCAGGAGCCGATGCCGATGTCCGGCGGGGTCGTCTCCGTCCTCGGCGACGTGGTCGACGGGCTCGGCCTGAGCTCCACCCGGCTGTTCAGCGGCGCCGAGCACGACGCCGCCCTGATGGCCCGGGCCGTGCCGACCGGGATGCTGTTCGTTCCCTCCCGTGACGGCCGCAGCCACTGCCCCGAGGAGTGGACCGACCTGCCCGACGTCGCGGCCGGGGTGACCGCCCTGACCCACTCCCTCGTCGCGCTCGACCGGCGCGACCCACCTCCCGACTGGGACGGAGCACCAGGATGACCTCCCTCGTCCAACCCCACCTCGTGCCGCTGCGTGCGGTGCGTGTCTCCGGCGCGACCCATCGCGAGCGCGGCCGCGCCCGGGGCACCCTGCTGGGCGAGGCGGTGCTGCGGACCTCGCAGGCCTACGCCGCCCTCTTCGGCCGGCTGGGCATCGCCGAGGCCGACCAGACCGAGGCCGCCGCCGCGTCGCTGGAGGCCACCCGGGCTTGGGCCCCCGAGACGCACGACGAGCTGCAGGGCGTGGCCGAGGGCGCAGGCGTCGACCTGCTCGACGTCGCGCGCACGGTCGCCCGCACCGAGATCCTCACCCTCGCCCAGCTGCCCGTGCCGGGCGAGTGCTCCACCGTGGCCCACGTCCCCGGGGCCGGGGAGCGGGCCGGTGGCGCCGTGTCGGCGCAGACCTGGGACTGGTACGCCAGTTTCGTCCGTTGCTGGCACCTGCACCGCGTCGACCCCGTCGGCGACGAGGTCGCGCACGCTGGCTTCGCCGAGCACGGCATGACCGGCAAGATCGGCCTCAACGCCGCCGGCGTCGGCGTCCACCTCAACATCCTCCAGCACCGCGACGACGAGCCAGGCGGCGTGCCCGTCCACGTGGTCCTCGCCCGCCTGCTGACCGGCGCCCGCTCGGTGCAGGACGGGCTCGAGATCATCCGGTCAGCAGGCACGACCTCCTCCTCGGTGATCACCCTCACCGGCACCGACAGCGTCGCGATGGCCGAGCTCAGCCCGGGCCGGGTCACCGTCCTGCAGGACGAGGGCTGGATGCTGCACACCAACCACTTCCTCGGCCTCGACGAGCCGGTGCGCGACCCCGCGTCGACGACCTTCGACCGGTTCGGCCACCTGCAGCGGGCCACCGCCTCCGCGGTCGCGCCCGCCTCGGCCGACGACCTGCTGCCGCTCGTCTGCGTCCCGCCCGGCCCCGGCAGCGTCGCGGTGCTGCCGGACCCGGCCGCGCCGGAGCACGAGCAGAGGGCGACCCTGGCCACCGTGCGCATCGACCCGGGTGCCCGGACCGTCCGGATGAGTCCCGGCATACCGCAGCACGCGGACGAGGTCTGCCTTACCTACCAGCTGTGACCTCCGCCCGCCGGCGCCCGCCGGCAGGCGCTCCTCAATCCCTGAAGGAACCACCATGAAGAAGGTCCACCGATGATGATCCGCACCGCCGCCGACGTCGGCACTATCGCCAACTCACCCCTGCTGTGGATCCTCGCGCTCGCCGTGATGGGGATCGTGCTCCTCCAGTCGGGCGTCTACATGGTCGCCGTGCGCAAGAACGCCGCCGGCGCCGACATGTCCCAGCGCGAGGTCTTCCAGGCCTTCAGGGCCGGAGGGGTGGCCGCCATCGGCCCGTCGCTGGCCGTCGTCCTGGTCGCCATCGCCCTGCTGCCGCTCTTCGGTACCCCGGCCATCCTCGTCCGCATCGGGCTCATCGGCTCGGCCGCCACCGAGACCGCCTCGGCCTCCATCGCCGCCGGGACCGTGGGCGCCAACCTGGGCGACGAGACCTACACCCAGAGCGTCTTCCTCATCGCGCTGTTCGCGATGAGCCTCTCGGGCGCGTGCTGGATGATCTCGACGCTGATCCTCACCCCGATCCTGGCCCGCGGCCAGGACCAGCTGGCCAAGGTCAACCCGGCGCTGATGGCCATCGTGCCGGGCGCCGCGCTGCTCGCCGCCTTCGCCGCGCTGACCGTCACCGAGCTGCCCAAGTCCGGCTACCACGTCCTCGCGGTCGTCGTCTCCGCGGCGATCATGGCCGTGTGCCTGTGGTGCGCCAGGCAGTTCAACCAGGCCTGGCTGCGCGAGTGGGCGCTGGGCTTCTCCATCATCGGCGCCCTCGTCGTCGTCTACCTCGCCACGAACTGACCGGACCAGGAGCACCCACATGAGCACCTTCACCGCGCAGCAGGACTCGCTGTTCGCCGACTACACGCGCACCACCAACCGCTGGGGCCGGCTCACGCTCTTCCTCGGCTTCCTCATCGCCACCTCGATCCCGTTCATCGTGCTGGCGACCACCGA
>QEUR01000263.1 GCA_003577095.1 Acidobacteriota bacterium | reverse complement strand
GCCGGCACCTGCGCGGCTTCGTCGTCAACAGCTTCCGCGGGGACGCCAGCCTGCTGGAGGAGGGCCTGCGCGAGCTGGAGGAGCGCACCGGCGTCCCGGTCCTCGGAGTGCTGCCCCACCTGGGCGACCACCTCATGCTCGGCGTCGAGGACTCGCTCGACATCTCCGCGCCCGGCCGGCCGGCCGCGGCGGCCGAGCGGCCGGTGCGGGTGGCGGTGGTCCGCCTGCCGCGGATGTCCAACCCCTCCGACATCGACCCGCTCGTGCTCGAGCCGTGCGTCGAGCTGCGCTGGGCCACCCGCCCGGCGGACGTCGGCGACGCCGACCTCGTGATCATCCCCGGCACCCGCACGGTCGTCCACGACCTGGCCTGGCTGCGCAGGACCGGCCTGGCCGAGGCGATCCGCCACCTGTCCCGCAAGATCCGGGTGCTCGGGATCTGCGGGGGCTACCAGATGCTCGGCGAGGTCATCCACGACGAGGTCGAGTCGGGCGAGGGCACGGTCGAGGGGCTGGGCCTGCTCCCGGTCGAGACGACCTTCGAGCAGCCCAAGGTGGTCACGCGTTCCGGCGGCCGGGTGCTGCGGACGGGGATCCCGGTGGAGGGCTACCAGATCCGTTTCGGGCGGCCGCAGCGGACCGGCGGCCAGCCGTGGCTGGAGCTGGCGCCGTGGGAGAGCTGGGGCGATGCCGAGGAAGAGGGCTGCGTCGCCCGCTCCCGCCTGCGGGTGCGGGGCACCAGCCTGCACGGGGTCCTCGACAGCGACCGGCTACGCCACGCCCTGCTCTGGGAGGTCGCCGCAGCCCGCCGCCGCACCTTCGTCCCGTCCGAGGTCCCCTTCCGCGACGCGGTGGACGCACACGTGGAGCACCTGGCGGACTGGGTCGAGGAGCACCTCGACGTCGACGCGGTCCTCGACCTGGCCGGCGAGGCGGTCGCCCTCGGCGAGGAACCCGGCTGGTGACCGCGCTGCCCGAGCCCGTGCTCGTCCCGCCCTCCGCCGGGCACCGCGCCGTCCTGGTATGGCGTCCGCCCACCCCTCCCACCGCGCTCAGCTCGGCCTCGGTCGGGGGTGGCCTGACGGCGCCGGCGTGGGTGCTCAACGCCGCCGTGGACGCGGGCTTCGCGCGCACCGACCTGGAGGAGTACGTCGCCGAGCTGGCCGCGTCGCTGAGGCTGGAGGGTCACGGCTGCGCGCTGCTGACGGCCGCCGACGTGGGGCAGGTGCGCACCGCGGAGGACGGCGGCGTGCAGGCGTGGGCCACCGTCGGCGTGACGAGGCCGACCTGGGCCGTGCGGCCGGGTCACGCACGTACGCCGGCGGACGGCCGTGTCACGACATTCGTTCACGAGGGTTCCGGACCACCGGCTCCCGGGACGGTCAACATCGTCGTCTCCCTGCCCGTGCCGCTGACGACCAGCGCCCTGGTGCAGGCGGTCGGCACCGCCACCGAAGCCAAGGCCCAGGCGCTCCTGGAGGCCGGCGTGCCCGGGACGGGTACGGCCAGCGACGCGGTGGTGGTCGCGTGCCCGCCCGCCGACGGGGTGGAGGTCGCCTTCGCCGGCGTCCGCTCGACCTGGGGCTCCCGCGTGGCGCGGGCCGTCCGGGCCGCCGTGGCCGACGGCCTCGCCGCCCACCCGTGGCCGCCGCCGGACGCCGCGCCGGACGAGGTCGGGGTGGTGTGGTGAGCGGGGTGGTCGGCACCACGGGTCAGCGGGCCCTCGGTGTCGCCGCGGGACTGGTCCTGGACCGGGCCCTCGGCGAGCCGCCGGACCGGTGGCACCCGGTGGCGTGGTTCGGGACCGTGATGGGCCGGCTCGAGGAGGTCCTCTGGCGGGACGACCGCGGCGCCGGGCTCGTCTACGCCGGCGTCGGGGCCGGCCTCGGCGCGGCGGCCGGGGCCGGACTGGTCGCCGCGTCCCGGATGCTCCGCGGAGCAGCCCCGGCGGCAGAGGTGCTCCGCGGAGCAGCCCCGGTGGCCCTCGCCGTCGGCGTCGCCGCGGCCGGCCGGATGCTCCGCGGGACCTCCCGCACCGTCGAGGAGCACCTGCTGCGCGACGACCTCGACGCGGCCCGCGAGACGCTGCCCTCGCTCGTCGGCCGGGACCCCTCCGGCCTGGACGCGTCCGGCGTGGCCGCCGCCGTGGTCGAGTCGCTCGCCGAGAACACCGTCGACGCCGTCGTGGCGCCGGCCTTCTGGGGCCTGCTCGCCGGGGCACCCGGCGTGCTCGTGCACCGCGCGGTCAACACCATGGACGCGATGGTGGGGCGGCGGGACGAGCGCTACGGGCGGTTCGGGACGGCCGCGGCCCGGCTCGACGACGTCATGGCCTGGGTCCCGGCCCGCGCCATGGCGCTCCTCGTCGCCGGACTCGCCCCTGACCGCGCCGGCGACGTGCGCCGGCTCGTGGCCCGCGACGCCCCTGCCCATCCCTCGCCCAACTCCGGCGTCGCCGAGACCGCCGTCGCGGCGGCGCTCGGCGTGGAGCTGGGCGGGCCGCTGCGCTACGGCGGACGCGTGGAGGACCGGCCCCGCCTCGGCGACGGACCCCGGCCCGGACCGAGCGACATCACCCGTGCCCGCCGGCTGGTCGACCGGGCCGAGCTCGCCGTCGTCGCCCTCTGCCTGGCCGCCGCGGCCCTGTCCGCCACGAGGGGCCGCGACGACCGGGCGGCTGCACCGCATACCCGAAGGAGACCTGCATGAGCCTCACCCTGCTGACCGGGGGCGCCCGAAGCGGCAAGTCCTCGCTGGCCGTGCGCCGTGCCGAGCGCAGCGGCGCGCCGGTCGTCTTCGTCGCGACCGGCCAGGCCGGCGACGACGAGATGGCCGAGCGGATCGCGCGGCACCGGGCCGAGCGGCCCGCCGGCTGGACGACGCTCGAGGAGCCGCTCGACGTGGTCGGCGCCGTCGAGCAGCTGGCGCCCGGGCACGCCGTGATCGTGGACTGCGTGGCCCTGTGGCTCAACAACCTGATGGTGCGCGGCGACGACGAGGCCGCCGTCGTGGCGCAGGCCGACGCGCTGGGGCGGTGGGGCGCGGCATACCGCGGCGAGGTGGTCGTGGTGACCAACGAGGTGGGCCTGGGGATCGTGCCGATGCACGCGCTGACGCGGGACTACCGCGACCGGCTCGGCAGGATGAACGCCGCCGTGGCCTCCCACGCCGACCTCGCCCAGCTCGTCGTGGCCGGCCGCACCCTGACCCTCGACCCCGTGGAGGACTGACGTGGAGACCAGCCCGACCCCGCGCGAGCTCGTCGAGCGCACGATCACCTCGATCCGGCCGCTGGACGCCGAGGCCTCGGCCGCCGCGGCCGCGGCGATGGACGGCAAGGTCAAGCCGCTGGGCAGCCTCGGCCTCCTCGAGCACCTCGCCGCGCGCCTGGCCGGGATCCAGGGCACGACCGGGCCGCACGTCGACCGGCCCGCGCTCGTCGTCTGCGCCGCCGACCACGGGATCGCGACGAGCGGGGTGAGCGCCTACCCGCAGGAGGTGACCGGCCTGATGCTGCAGAGCTTCGCCGCCGGCACCGCCGCCGTGGGCGTCCTCGCCCGTCAGGCCGGCGCACGCCTGCTCGTCGCCGACCTCGGCGTCGTCTCCCCGCCGCAGGTCCTCCCCGGCCAGAACGAGGTCCTCGACCTGCGCGTCCGCCCGGGCACCGGCAACACCCTCGAGGAGGACGCGATGACCCTCGCCGAGGCCGAGCAGGCCGTCGCGCACGGCGTCGGCATCGCGAACCGCCTGGCCGACGACGGCGCCGACCTCGTCGGGCTCGGCGAGATGGGCATCGGCAACACCACGACCGCCAGCGCCCTCACCGCCGCCCTCCTCGGCCGCGACCCCGCCCGCGTCACCGGGCCCGGCACGGGCGTGTCCGGGGAGGCCCTGGCCGCCAAGGTCCGCGCCGTCGACGCGGTCCTGCGCCGGCACGGGGACACCGACGACCCGTGGCAGACCCTCGCCCGGATGGCTTCATCACGACCGCGGCCGCCCTCGTCGCCAGCCGGCTCTCACCCGCCTGCGTGGACGCGATGGTCGCCGGGCACCTGTCCCCCGAGCCCGGCCATGCCGTCGTGCTGGAGGAGCTCGGGCTCGAGCCGGTCCTCCGCCTCGGCATGCGGCTCGGCGAGGGCAGCGGGGCGGCCCTGGCCGTGCCGGTCCTGCGCTCGGCGGTCGCGGTGCTCGCGGAGATGGGCAGCTTTGCCGACCTCGGCCTGGCCGACGACAAGCCCACGGCCTGAGGACCCTCCGTGCGCAGCCTGATCGACGCCGTCGCCTTCTTGACCCGCGTCCCCGTGCCGTACGACCCGCACCGGCGGCCCGACCTGGCGCGAGCGGCCGGGTGGTTCCCGCTGGTCGGGGCCCTGCTCGGCGCAGGGCTGCTCCTCCTCGGCTGCGCCCTCGGCACGGTGCTCCCGCCGCTCGTCGTCGCGGTGCTGCTCGTCGGCGTCGAGGTGCCGCTCGTCGGCGCCCTCCACCTCGACGGGCTCGCCGACCTCGCCGACGGCACCGGCGGCCACGACCGCGCCAGCCGGCTGCGCATCATGAAGGACCACGCCACCGGCGTCTACGGGACGGCCGCCGTCGTGCTCGCACTCCTGCTCGAGGTCGCCCTGCTCGCCACCCTCCTCGCCACCCCCACGCCGTCACCCGCCGCCACCTGGCTGCCCGCCCCGTGGCTCGTCGGCTCCGCCGCGGGCTGGGTCTGGCTGCCGCTCCTGGGTGCTGCCGCCTGGTCGCTGTCACGGGCGGCGATGCTGCCGGTGGCGCTGCTGCTGCCCTACGCCCGGGAGGAAGGCACCGGCCGCAGCGTGGTCGAGGGCCTGACGACCGGACGCACCCTGCTGGCCTGCGTCGTCCCGCTCCTGCTGTGCCTGGCGCTCGGGCCGGTCGGGCTGGTGGCGCTGCTCGGCGCGCTGGGCGCCACGGTCCTGGTGGGCGTGGTCGGGCAACGCCTCCTCGGCGGCGCCACGGGCGACGTCCTCGGCGCGACGGCCCAGCTCGCGCTGCTCGGCGCCCTCCTCGCGGCCGCCGCCGTCGTCTGACCGGCCGCCTCAGCCGCGGTAGCGGTGCTCGTGCCGTCCTTCCGTCGCGGTCCCCGTCGCGTGCTCCGCGTGCGAGAGCGCCTCGGTGAGCAGCGTGCGGACGTGGGCGTCGTGCGCGGAGTAGTGCACGTAGGTCCCCGCCCGGCGCGTCTGCACCAGGCCCGCGAGCCGGAGCTTGGACAGGTGCTGGCTGACCGCCGTCGGGGAGGCCCCGACCTGCTCGGCGAGCGCCCCGACGCTCTGCTCGCCGTGCAGCAGGGCCCAGAGGATCTTCCCGCGCGTCGGGTCGGCGAGCAGGCGGAAGGTGTCCGCGACCTCGCGGGCGTGCAGGTCGTCGGGCAGGGCGAGGACGGGCTTGTCGTGCACCCCGCGATCCTATTGCCTTCGCGTCTGCGCATGTATGCAGATATTCTCCTCGGGTGAGCACCAGGACCGGCGAGACGCACCGCGACAACCACCAGCACGAGCACAAGCACGAGCACGGCCGTGCCACGCTCCTCGGCCGGCTCCGCCATGCGCTCACCCCGCACAACCACGACCACACGGAGTCGGTGCAGGGCGCCGAGGAGGCCGGCGCGGAGGGCCTGCGGGCCGCCTGGGTGAGCCTCGCCGGCATGGCCGCGACCGCGGCCCTGCAGATCGTCATCGTCTGGCTCTCCGGGTCGATCGCGCTGCTCGCCGACACGGTGCACAACCTCGGCCACCTGGTCACCACCATCCCGCTGATCGTCGCCTTCCGGCTGGGGATGCGCAGTCCCACGCGGCGCTACCCCTACGGCTACCGCCGGGCCGAGGACCTGGTCGGCCTGCTCATCGGTCTGGTCATCGCGGCCTCGGCGGCCCTCATCGTCTGGGAGTCGGTCCGGGCGCTGGCCCACCCGCGCGAGCTCAGCCACCTGGGGTGGGTGCTGGCCGCGGCGCTCGTCGGGGCAGCGGGCAACGAGGGCGTGGCGCGCTACCGCATCCGGGTCGGCCGACGTATCGGCTCGGCGGCGGGCCTGGGTGGGCCTGCCGCAGGTGGACGCCGTCGTGGGGCTGCTCATCGCCGGCGTGATCATCGCCATCCTCGTGCAGTCGGTGCGCACCACCCTGACCCGGCTGATGGACGGCGTCGACCACGGCACGCTGGAGGGGATCGAGACGGTCGCCGCCGCGGTGCCGGGCGTCCTGGCCGTCGACGGACCGCGCGCCCGCTGGACGGGCCACCGGATGGAGGCCGAGCTGACGGTCCACCTCGACCCGTCACTGACCCTGCAGGAGGGGGACGCCGTCGCGCACCGCGTGCGTGAGGACCTGCTCGCCTCGGTGCCGCACCTGGACCGGGTCGGCGTGCACGCCTGCGCCGCCGCCCCGGCAGCTCCGGCAGCGACGGGCTGACCGCCGGACGGGCCGCCCGACCGTTGGCACGGCATACCCGACCGTCCGTCGCACGGCAGCGACCGCTCGTCGCAGGACGACCGCCCGGCGCGCGCCCGTCACCGCTCGTCGGCGCCAGGACCCCTCCCGACGACCCCCACCGACCGCCCGGCGAGGGGAGGTCCGCAGGCCCTCGCCACCCCTCCCGGCCGTCACTAGCGTGACCCGAGTCACACCGCCGTGACGCGGCGGCCCGGCCACCTGCGAAGGAGCACTCCGATGAGTTTCCCCGTCCCCCCGGCGAAGGTGTCCTGATGGATGCCAGCAGACGCCAGGAGTACTGGCGCCGCAACCTGCGCCTCATGAGCGTGCTGCTCGTGGTCTGGGCGCTGGTGTCCTTCGGTGCCGGCATCGTGTTCGTCGAGCCCCTCAACAACGTCAGCTTCATGGGCGTGCCGCTGGGCTTCTGGTTCGCCCAGCAGGGCTCGATCCTCACCTTCCTCGTCCTCATCGCCATCTACGTGTGGCGGATGGACAAGCTGGACGCTGAGTTCGGCATCACCGAGTACGAGGAGGAGGTGCGCGGATCGTGAGCTCAGTCCAGCTGTGGACCCTGATCTTCGTCGTCCTGTCCTTCGGGCTCTACATCTACATCGCCTACGCCAGCCGGGTCACCACGACCTCCGGCTTCTACGTCGCCGGCGGCGGCATCCCCGCCCCCGCCAACGGCGCCGCGATCGCCGCGGACTGGATGAGCGCCGCGTCGTTCATCTCGATGGCCGGCATCATCGCGCTGTCGACCAACGGCTACGGCGGCTCGGTCTACCTGATGGGCTGGACCGGCGGCTACGTGCTGCTGGCCATGCTGCTGGCGCCCTACCTGCGCAAGTTCGGCAAGTTCACCGTGCCGGACTTCGTCGGCGACCGCTACTCCGAGACCGCCCGGCTGATCGCCGTGGTCTGCGCGATCGTCGTCAGCTTCGTCTACGTCGCCGGCCAGATGTCCGGCGTCGGCGTGGTCTTCCAGCGCTTCCTGGGCGTCAACGAGGTCCTGGGCGTCATCATCGGCATGGTCATCGTGTTCCTGTATGCCGTGCTCGGCGGCATGAAGGGCATCACCTGGACCCAGGTGGCCCAGTACTCCGTGCTGATCGTGGCCTACCTCATCCCGGCGGTCGCGATCTCCCAGCACCTGACCGGCATCCCGATCCCCCAGGTCGGCTTCGGCCAGATCATGGGCGAGCTCAACGCGCTGCAGGCCGAGTTCGGGCTGGACCCGTACACCGGGGCGTTCGCGAACATGAACATGCTCAACATGCTGCTGATGACGGCGACGCTGATGTTCGGCACCGCCGGCCTGCCTCACGTGATCGTGCGGTTCTACACCGCGCGCAGCGTGCGGGCGGCGCGGTTCTCCGCGCTGTGGGCGCTGTTCTTCATCTCGCTGCTCTACACGACCGCACCGGCGATCGGTGCGTTCAGCAAGTTCAACATCCTCAACCAGATCCCCGGCACCGCGATCGGCTCGGAGCCAGGGTGGTTCAAGTCCTGGCAGGACGTGGGCCTGATCACGGTCGACGACCTGAACGGCAACGGCATCATCGACGTGGCCGGCGGCATGGGCGAGGGCTTCGAGCTGGCGATCAACAACGACATCGTCGTGCTGGCCACCCCGGAGATCGCCGGCCTGCCGGCACCGATCATCGGGCTGGTCGCCGCCGGCGGCCTGGCGGCGGCGCTGTCCACCGCCTCCGGCCTGCTGCTGGTCATCTCCTCGTCGGTCGCCAACGACGTCTACTACAAGCGGATCAACCCGGCCGCCTCGGAGGCCCGCCAGCTGATGGTCGGTCGCATCGCGATGGGCGCGGCGATCGTCGTCGCCGGTTACCTGGGCATCAACCCTCCTGGGTTCGTCGCCCAGGTGGTGGCCCTGGCCTTCGGCCTCGGAGCGGCCAGCTTCTTCCCGATCCTGTTCCTCGGGATCTTCTGGAAGAAGGCGACCGCGATGGGTGCCGCCGCCGGCATGGCTGCCGGTCTGGCCACGACGTTGTCCTACCAGATCTGGACGCTGCCGATCTACGGCGGCAGCGACGGGATCTTCGGGATCAGCGCGACCAGCTTCGGCTTCGTCGGCATGCTCATCAACTTCGTGGTGACGATCGTGGTGTCGCAGTTCACCCCAGCACCCTCGGAGACGATGCAGCAGCTCGTCGAGGAGGTCCGCTACCCCGGCCGCAGCGAGCTCGTCGCCGCCCACGCCAACGGCGTGATCGACGACGGCGACCTCGAGCTGGACAACCGGTGACCCCTCACCGGGCCACCTGATCCCTCCCACCTGATCCGTCGGCGCGGTCCCGGGTCGTCCCCCCGGGACCGCGCCGGCCACTCATTCCCCCTCCTCTCGATAGGCTGGACAAGCGATGGCCACCCAGACCGCCCCCGTCCGCACCCGCCGGCGCAAGATGCCCGGGCAGATGCGGCTGCTCGCCGCGAGCGCGATGATCATCGTCGGGGCCTTCCTCCCGTGGCTCTACACCCCCGTCGGCACCATCACCGGCATGCGCGGACCAGGCCTGTGGACCGCCACCGTGGGGGTGCTCGCCCTCGCCGGCGCCCTGGTGCCGGTGCGCGTGCTGGCCGTCCTCCAGGCCGCGGCCGCCGCGGTCCTCTGCGTGGTCCTGCCGGTGTGGCAGTTCCTCAACGTCTTCACCAAGGTCGGCATGGCCGGCTGGATGCCCGGCCCCGGCCTGGTGCTCACGCTGGCCGGCGGCGTCCTCGCCAGCGTCGCCGCCTGGCAGCTCTTCTCCCTGCGCCGCGCCGACTGACGCCCCGGTGCCCAGGCACCGGTGGCAGGCTGGCCCCGTGACCACCCGCCGACCCGCGCCCCGCGCCACGACCCGTTCCGCGACCAGAGGCGACCTGCCCACCTGGCTGCACCGCGTCATACCGGTCCTCGTGCTCGTCGGACTGATGTGGGTCGCCGAGCTGGCCGACCTGCTCACGCCGCTGCAGCTGGACGGCTACGGCATCCGTCCGCGCCAGGTCGACGGGCTGGCCGGCATCGTGCTCAGCCCCTTCCTGCACCTGGGGCTCGCGCACCTGATCGCCAACACCTCCGGCCTGCTGGTGCTCGGGAGCCTGCTCGCGCTCACCACCCGGCACCTGTGGCTGGTCACCGCCGGCGTCGTGCTGCTCGGCGGCGCGGGCGTGTGGCTGCTCGGCGCGCCGCGCACCGTGGTCATCGGCGCGAGCGGGGTGGTCTACGGGTATGCCGCCTTCCTCGCCGTCTACGGGTTCGCCGCGCGCCGGCTGGCGCCGGCGCTCGTCGGCATCCTGGTGATCGTGCTCTACGGCGGGCTGCTGTGGGGCGTGCTCCCGCTGCGGCCCGGCGTGTCCTGGCAGGG
>QEUR01000262.1 GCA_003577095.1 Acidobacteriota bacterium | reverse complement strand
CGAAGGTGAGCACCGGGTGCCGCTCCTCCGGCGGCGTGGCCAGGGTCGACATCTCGCGGATGCCGGTGACCGCCATCTCCAGCGTCCGCGGGATCGGCGTGGCGGACATCGCCAGCACGTCGACGTTGGTGCGCAGCGCCTTGAGCTGCTCCTTGTGCTCGACGCCGAAGCGCTGCTCCTCGTCGATGATGACCAGGCCCAGGTCCTTGAAGCGCACGCTGGAGCCGAGCAGCCGGTGCGTGCCGATGACCACGTCGACCGACCCGTCGGCCAGTCCCTCGACGGTGTCCTTGGCGTCCTTGTCGCTCTGGAAGCGGGACAGCGCACGCACGGTGACGGGGTACTGCGCATACCGCTCGGAGAAGGTCTGGAAGTGCTGCTGGACGAGCAAGGTGGTCGGCACCAGCACGGCGACCTGCTTGCCGTCCTGGATCGCCTTGAACGCCGCCCGCACCGCGATCTCGGTCTTGCCGTAGCCGACGTCGCCGCTGATCAGCCGGTCCATCGGCACCGGCTTCTCCATGTCGGCCTTGACCTCCTCGATCGAGGAGAGCTGGTCCGGGGTCTC
Organism: Acidobacteriota bacterium; assembly: GCA_003577095.1. Taxonomy (GTDB): domain Bacteria; phylum Actinomycetota; class Actinomycetes; order Actinomycetales; family Dermatophilaceae; genus Ornithinicoccus. The sequence continues at coordinate 6,279 of QEUR01000262.1, read as the reverse complement.
GGTGAACGCGAAGGCGTCCTCGAGCTCGCGCTGCCACGGGCTGTCCGGCGCGAACGCGTGCCCCTGGCTGGCCATCCGCGCCGAGTAGAGCCGGATCAGCTCGGCCGCGATCTGCTTGATGTGCTTGCGCGCGCGGCTCTTGGTCTTCTGCCAGTCCGAGCCGCCCAGCCGGTTGAGCGTGGGCGCCTCCCCGCCGACGTACTTGGTCAGCTGGTCCAGCTGGTCGGTCGGGAGGTAGAGCCGGTCGGGCACGCCGTGCCCGCGCGGCTTGGAGCTCGCGTACTCCAGCACGACGTACTCCCGCGTGGCGCCCTGCACCTGGCGCTGGGCCATCTCCACGAACCGGCCGACGCCGTGCTGCTCGTGCACGACGTAGTCGCCGGGGCGCAGCGCCAGCGGGTCGACCTGCTGGCGGCGCCGCGACGGCATCCGGCGCATGTCGCGGGTGGAGCCGCCCGTCGTCGAGGACTGCCCCGTCAGGTCCGCCTCCCCGACCAGCACCAGGCCGGCCCCGGGCAGGACGAAGCCGTGCCCCACCGCGCCGGTGGTCAGCGTGACCCGGTCCGGGCTCAGCACGTCCGCGGAGGTCAGCTCGCTCTCCAGCAGCTGGGGTATGTCGTTCTCCGCCAGGATCTCGGCCACCCGCCGGGCCATGCCGGGCCCGTCCAGGCTGACCAGCACCCTGCGGCCCTCCCCGAGCCACGCGCGCAGGTCGGCGAAGATCGCCTCGCGGTCCCCGCGGTAGGAGTCGACCGGGGAGCTGGGCACCTCGAGGGTGGTCTCCCCCGCCAGCTCGGTGTCGACCGCGAACGAGGTGAGCGACCACCACGGCCGCCCAGACCCGAGCGTGTGCTCGCGCATGTCGGCCAGCGTCCACGCCGATGCCGTGCCCAGCGCGCGCTGCAGGTCGATCGGCGCCGCGCCCTCGGCCGTGGCAGCCGCGGCCCAGCTGGCCTCGAGGAACTCCTGGCTGGTCGCGACCAGGTCGTGGGCGCGGGTGCGCACCCGCTCGGGCTCCACCAGGACGACCCGGGAGCCGGCGGGCAGCACGTCGACCACCGTCTCCATGCCGTCGACGAGGACCGGGGTGAGCGACTCCATACCCTCGACCGCGATGCCCTCGGCGACCTTGGCGAGCAGGTCCGCGGCCCCCGGGAGGCTGCCGACCAGCTCGCGGGCGCGCTCGCGCACGTCGTCGGTGAGCAGCAGCTCGCGGCAGGGCGGGGCGTAGAGCCCGTGCTCCTGGTCGACCATCTCCAGCGAGCGCTGGTCGGCGACCTTGAACCAGCGCACCTCCTCGACGGTGTCGCCCCAGAACTCCACGCGCACCGGGTGCTCCTCGGTGGGCGGGAAGACGTCCAGGATGCCGCCCCGGACGGCGAACTCGCCGCGCCGCTCCACCATGTCGGTGCGGGTGTAGGCGGCCGCGGCGAGGGCGTCGACGACCTCGGACAGCGGGCGCTCCTCGCCGGCGCGCAGGCGGACCGGCTCCAGCTCGCCGAGCCCCTTGACGATCGGCTGCAGCAGCGCCCGGACGGAGGCGACCACGACCTGCACGGGGCCGGCCTGCGGGTCGCTCTCGTCCGGGTGCGCGAGCCGGCGCAGCGTCGCCAGCCGGCGGCCGACCGTGTCCGAGCGGGGGCTGAGCCGCTCGTGGGGCAGCGTCTCCCAGCTGGGGAAGGCGGCGACGGCCGCCGGGCCCTCCTCGAGCAGCTCGCCGAGCGACGCGAGCAGGTCGTCGGCCTCCCTCCCGGTCGCGGTGACGACGAGCAGCGGGCCGGCGTCGGCGCGCGCCAGGCCAGCCACCAGCGCGGGGTGGGCGCCGGCCGCCGCGGACACGTCCACGACCGGCTCGGCGGAACGGGCGGCGTCCAGCACCCGCACGACGGAGGGGTCGGCGCAGAGCAGGTCGACGACGGGTGACAGGTGCATGCGGTGAGGGTCCTTCGCCGGTGCTGGCGGTCGGGGGCGGGGCTGGTGGCCGGTGGTCCAGTCTAGGACCGCCCGTGGGATGCTGATCGGCAGACGGTCCCCCCGCACGGGTGGACCGTGGCTCGCTGGTCAGGGAGGATCGCCACTGTGATGACCACGCTCGCACCGCGCCGGGGGAGCCGGCCGCACGGCCGTGCCCTGCTCGTCGCCGGCTGGCTGGCGGCGGCCTGCCTCCTCGGCCCCGGGGGCGCCGTGGCGCACGCCGAGGAGCCCCTCGACCTGCGCGACCAGGTGACCGACCGGGCCGACGTGCTCAGCCCGGACGAGGAGGAGGCTGCGCGCGCGGAGGTGGAGACGCTGCGGGACGAGACCGGGCTGCAGCTGTTCGTGGTCTTCGTCGACACCTTCACCGACAGCTCCGGCGACCCGGTGGACGGCCCGACCTGGGCGCAGGACACCTCGTCGGTCTCCCGGATGGGCGACGGCGACCTCGTGCTGGCGGTGGCGGTGCAGGACCGGCTCTACGGCGTCGGCGACGTCTCCGGCACGCTGCCGCCCGAGGCGGTGCGCACCGTGCAGCTGCAGGACATCGAGCCCGCGCTGCGCGACTCCGACTGGGCCGGCGCCGTGACCGGGGCGGTGACCGGCTTCGAGCGGGAGTACACCGCCGCCGGCAGCGGTGGTGGGGTCGTCGTCCCCGACGACGAGGGTCCGGTCCACCCCGAGTCCTCCGGCGGGCTCGGGTCGGGCCTCGGCGTGCTGCTCTTCGCGGCACCGGTCGTGGTCTTCGCCGGTGCCGGCCTGGTCACCTCCATGGGCAAGCGTCGGCGCCGCGCCAGCTCGGGCACCCCGGTGCCGCCGTCGGCGCAGGGCGTCTCCCTGCCGGACCTGCAGCGGCAGGCCGCCGAGGCGCTCGTCGGCATGGACAACGCGGTGCGCTCGGCGCAGGAGGAGCTCGCCTTCGCGGAGGCGCAGTTCGGCACCCAGCGCACCGAGCAGTTCCGCGCCGTGCTCGAGCAGGCGCGGGCGGCGGCCAAGGAGGCCTTCTCCCTGCGCCAGCAGCTCGACGACGACCGCGAGGAGCCCGAGGACGTCGAGCGCTCGATGCTCGCCCGGATCATCGAGCTGACCGGCACCGCCCGCTCCACGCTGGACGAGCACACCCAGGAGTTCACCAACCTGCGAGCCCTCCAGGACCGGGCGCCCGAGTTCCTCGCCGAGCTGCGGACCCGGCTGTCCGCGGTCCACGAGCGGTTGCCCGTGGCCGACCAGGAGCTGGCCGGCCTCTCCGCGCGCTACCCCGCGCAGGCCCTCGTCACCCTCCGCGAGCACCGCGCCCAGGCCGAGGAGCTGCTCCGCTCCGCCGACGGCTTCGTCACCGCCGGCGGCCAGTCGCTGCAGCGCGACGACCGACCCTCGGCGCCGACGCGGCGCTTGCCGGCTCGGCCGAGGAGCTGACCCGGCTGTTAGCCTCGATCACCTCCGACCTGCGCGACGGGTAGCGGCTCGCTCCGCGCGAGCCGGTGCTCGCCAGGGCCGCGGACCGGGCACGGGCGGCGGTCGAGCAGGCCCAGCACGCGCGCACCTCCGGCGACCCCCTCCGGGCGATCGCCGAGCTCGACGCGGCCGAGCACGACCTCGACACCCTGCTGCAGCCGATGCGCGACGCCGAGGAGCACACCACCCGGATGCGGGACAACTTCGCCCAGCGCGTCGCCCGCGTCGGCGCGCGGCTGCGCAGCATCGACGAGACGATCCGCACCCGCCGCGGCGCGGTCAACAGCGGCGCGCGCACGCGCATCTCCGAGGCGCTGCGGGTCTTCGACGAGGCCCAGCAGGCCGCCGAGCAGGACCCGACCGGCGCGATGGGCCTGCTCACCCGCGCCGAGCAGCTCGGCGAGCAGGCGCTGACCGAGGCCCGCAACGACATGGACTCCTGGGGCGGGTCGGGCGGCTACGGCGGCGGCTACGGCGGGCGCCGAGGGGGCATCGACCCGTGGTCGGTGATCCTCGGCGGCATCCTGCTCGGCGGCCGCGGCGGCGGCCACCCCCACTCCGGCGGCTGGGGCGGCGGCTTCGGCGGCGGGGGCTTCGGGGGCGGTGGCGGCGGCTTCGGCGGAGGGAGCTTCGGGGGCGGCAGCTTCGGCGGCGGCGGAGGCGGAGGCACCTTCGGCGGCGGCCGCTTCTAGACGCCGCGGTGACCCGGGCACCCCCGGGCGACGGCGCGGAACTGAACGTACGACATACCCGTCACAGGACGCAGGACCCGATGAAAGGAAACCGAGCATGACCCAGAAGCAGACCATCCTCGGCCGCATCAGCCAGCTCGCGCGCGCCAACATCAACGCGCTGCTGGACCGCGCGGAGGACCCCGAGAAGATGCTGGACCAGCTCGTCCGGGACTACACCAACAGCATCGCCGAGGCCGAGGAGGCCGTGGCCCAGACGATCGCCAACGTGCGGATGGCCGAGTCCGACCTGCAGGCCGACCGCGACGCCGCGGCCGAGTGGGGACGCAAGGCGGCCGCCGCCTCGGCGAAGGCGGAGGAGTTGCGCGGCCAGGGCGACCCGGACGGCGCGTTCAAGTTCGACGACCTCGCGCGGGTGGCGCTCACCCGGCAGATCCAGCACGAGAACGACGTCAAGGCCATGGAGCCCAACGTCCAGCAGCAGAACGCCACCATCGAGCAGCTCAAGGACGGGCTGACCCAGATGAAGACCAAGCTGGAGGACCTCAAGTCCCGCCGCAGCACGCTCGTGGCGCGGGCCCGCAGCGTCGAGGCGCAGTCCAAGGTGCAGGACGCCATGTCCTCCATCGACGTGATGGACCCGACCAGCGACCTGTCGCGCTGGGAGGACAGCATCCGCAAGCAGGAGGCGCTGGTGCAGGGCCGGGCCGAGGCCCAGGCCACCTCGCTGGAGGACCAGTTCGCCGAGCTGGAGAGCGGCTCGGCCGACGCCGAGGTCGAGGCCCGGCTGCAGGCGCTGAAGAACCAGCAGGGCTGAGACCCGCGGCGGCGCTCGTCCCACTCACTTACGGGCGTTGCGGAGAACTCGTGATGCGTCGCGAGTTCTCTGCAACGCCTGTACGTGAGTGAGGCGCGGCCCCTCAGGCCGCGCCGGACCGACGCGCCCGGCGCCGGTCCCGGACGGCCGCGGCGAGGTCGTCCAGGATCTCGACGGTCGCCTCCCAGCCCATGCAGGCGTCGGTCACCGACTGCCCGTAGACCAGCCCCTGCGGCGCCGGCTCCTGCCGGCCGGGCACCAGGAAGCTCTCCAGCATGACGCCCACGACGGCGTCCTGCCCGCCCGCCACCTGGGCGCCGATCTCGCAGGCCACCTCCGCCTGGCGGACGTGGTCCTTGCGGCTGTTGCCGTGGCTGGCGTCCACGACCACGCGGCGCGGCAGCCCGGCCCGCTCCAGCCGGTCGGCGGCGGCCGCCACCGAGGCCGCGTCGTGGTTGGGCGCCGCCCGCCCGCCGCGCAGCACGACGTGCGCGTCGGGGTTGCCGGCCGTCTCGACCACGGCCGCCCGCCCGTCGGCGTCCACGCCCAGGAAGGTCTGCGCCGCCGAGGCCGCCGTGCAGCCGTCGACCGCGACCTGGACGTCGCCGTCGGAGCCGTTCTTCAGCCCGACCGGCATCGACAGCCCGGAGACCAGCTGGCGGTGGACCTGGGACTCGACCGTGCGGGCCCCGACCGCGCCGTAGGTGACCGCGTCGGAGATGTACTGCGGCGTCGTGGTCTCGAGGAACTCGCAGGCCGCGGGCACGCCGGCGTCGAGGATGTCGAGCAGCACCCTGCGCCCCAGCCGCAGCCCCCGGGGGATGTCGTAGCTGCCGTCCATGTCCGGGTCGTTGACCAGGCCCTTCCACCCGGTGGTGGTGCGGGGCTTCTCGAAGTAGACGCGCATCACCACCAGCAGGTCGTCCTCGAGCCGCTGCGCCTGCGCCGCGAGCCGACGGGCGTAGTCGAGGGCGGCGACCGGGTCGTGCACCGAGCACGGTCCGACGACCACGAGCAGGCGGTCGTCGTGGCCGGTCAGCACCTCCTGGACCTCGCGCCGCGAGCGGTCCACGAGCTCGGCCGAGGCCTCGGGCAGCGGCAGGTCCGCGCGCACCTGCCGGGGCGTGGGCAGCGGCTCCATCCGCAGCACCCGCAGGTCGGTGGTCGAGCGGGTCGCGGTCGTGGTGGTGGTCATGTCTCCTCCTGGGCGACGGCCGCCCCTGCTCCCGGAGCGCCCGCCTGGTGAAAAGGCGAAGGGCGCGGACCATGTGGTCCACGCCCTGGGTCGGCTCCGGTTGCGCGCGTCAGCAGATCCTCGCGCCGGCCGGAGCCGACCCGAAG
>QEUR01000261.1 GCA_003577095.1 Acidobacteriota bacterium | reverse complement strand
TGCTGCCCCGTCTCATGGCCGGGCTCGGCGCGGCCGTCGGGGTGGTGACCCTGCTGTGGGACCAGCAGACCTACAGCTCCCACCTGACGCTCCTCACCGTCCTGCTCGCGCTGCTGGCCTTCTCCGGCTCCGGGAAGCGGTGGGCGCTGCTGCGCCGGAGGGAACCGGACCCCACCGTGCCCTTCTGGCCGCAGCTGCTGATGATGACGCAGGTGTCGGTCGTCTACCTCTTCGCCGGTCTGAGCAAGGCGCAGCCGACCTTCCTCGGCGGTGAACCGCTGCAGGGGTGGATGTGGCCGGACCTGCCGCACTGGGCGTTCGTCGTGCTCGCCTGGGCGACGGTGCTCACCGAGGTCGGCCTGGCGGTCGCCCTGTGGGTCCCGCGCGTGCGGGTGCTGGCCGCCGTCGTCGGCGTGGCCCTGCACCTGAGCATCGTCACGCTCCTGGACGGCGAGAACCTCTGGCTGGTGGCGTTCGCGCTGACCACGACGGCCGTCTACCCGCTCTTCCTGACCCGCCCGTCGCTGCGCGCGCTCGTCGGACGGGCGACGACCGGGCCGGCGAGGGCCGAGGTCACCGGCTGACGCCGGTCCGCTCACCCCTCCGCCGGAGGGATCCCGGTCACCACCGGCATGTGCGGGGTCGTCACGTCGATCGTCTGCGGGATCGCGCCCTGCGGGTCGATGCTGTCCTGGCCGACGAGGGCCCGCACGACCTTCCACTTCTTCTCCGCCTCCACCGGTGGGCCCCACCGCACGGTGAGCTGGTCGATCTTGATCGTCACGTCGCCGTCGGAGCCCAGCCGCGGCGTGGAGATCTCCCCCTCTAGCTCGGCCGGGTCCGGGCGCATCCGCCACAGCTCCACGAGGCCGCGCACCGTCTCCTGGGACAGGTCCGCCGGCCGCTCCGCCACGGTCACCGCCGGCAGCTTGTGCGAGGCCTTGCCCACCGCTGCGTAGACCACGCCGCCCGCGTCCGCCAGCCAGGTCCGGCCGCCTCCGCGCAGCACCAGGGCCGGCTCGCGCAGCTCCACCTCGTAGACGATCGTGGAGGGCCAACGACGGTGCAGCGACACGCTGCGCACCCGCTTCTGCCCCTCGAGGACCCGTTCGGCCAGCCTGGTCTCCGAGACCCTGGCCAGCGGTCGCCCGTGCGGGATGTCCGCCTCGTAGACGATGCTCTCGGCCAGCTTGCCCTTGGCGCCCACGACCTGGACGTCCTTGACGACGAACGCCGCGGAGTAGAAGAACAGGAAGACCAGCCCCGCGGCAGCCAGGGCGACCAGTGCGCCCCACAGGAGGGCGGTCCTGCGCCACGCCCCCCGACCACCCTGCGCCGCCCGGCGGGCGCGCCGCGCGTCCAGGCGGCCGCGCCACCCCTGTCGCCTGCTCACAGCGGGTTCTCCCCCAGCAGCTCCAGCAGCTCGGGGCCGACGGTGGTCACGTCGCCCGCACCCACCGTGACGACCAGGTCGTCGGCACGCACGAGGGTATGCAGCACGCGCGCCGCCCCCTCGCGCTCCTCCAGCAGGTGCACCTGCGTCCCGGTGCCCTGCGCGCGGACCAGGTCGGCCAGCAGGGCCGAGGTGACTCCGGGGAACTGCTCCTGGGTCTCCCGCGCTCCGTAGACCGGCAGGAGCAGGAGCACGTCGGCCCCGGCCAGAGCGGCGGCGAAGCCCTCGGCGAAGTCCCGGGTCCGGGAGAACAGGTGCGGCTGGAAGGCCACCACCAGCCGCCGCCCGGCCGCCGCCGACCGCGCCGCCTCCACGACCGCGGCGACCTTCGGCGCGTTGTGCGCGTAGTCGTCGACGACCTCCACCCCGCCGGCGCTGCCGATCAGCTCGAAGCGTCGGTGTGTCCCGGGGAAGGCGAGCAGCCCCTTGAGCACCGGCTCCAGCGGCAGCCCGAGCCCGGCGGTCGCCGCGAGCACCGCGGCGGCCGCGTTGTCCAGGTTGTGCACGCCCGGCACCGGCAGCACCAGCTCCGCGCGCGTCCCGGCGGCGACCGGCCCGAGGTCGGCGGACCAGACGAGGGTGGCGGATGACGACATACCCTCCGTGCGCGCGCCCTCGAGGAGCAGGTCGCACTCCCCCGGGGTCGTGCCCCACGTGACGACGCGCACACCGTCGGCGCGGGCCCGCGCGGCGAGGCGGGCGGCACCGGGGTCGTCGGCGCGGGTGACGAGCAGGCCGCCGGGGCGGATGGTGCGGGCGAACTCGGCGTAGCCGGCCTCCACCCCCGCCGCGTCGCCCCAGTGGTCGAGGTGGTCGGGCTGGACGTTGGTGACGACCGCGACCAGCGGCCGGTAGACCACGAAGGTCCCGTCGCTCTCGTCGGCCTCGACCACGACCGGCGCGCCCGCCCCGCCGGGGGCGGCGTTGCTGCCGGTGCCGGCCAGCGGCGCCCCGATCACGTACGCCGGGTCGGCGCCCGCCGCCCGCAGCGCGACCGCGGTCATCGCGCTCGTCGTGGTCTTGCCGTTGGCGCCGGCGACCGCGACCGCGTCCCGCCCGTGCAGCAGCGAGGCGATCCCCTGGGAGCGGTGCAGCACCCGCAGGCCGCGCTCGCGCGCGGCGGCCAGCTCGGGGTTGCTCTCCGGTATGGCGCTGCTCACCACGACGGTGTCGGCACCCCCGAGGTGGGCCGGGTCGTGCCCGACGTGGACGCGGGCGCCCTCGGCCTCCAGCGAGCGCAGCGTGGGGCTGTCGGCGCGGTCCGACCCGGAGACGGGCACGCCGCGGGCCAGCAGCATCCGGGCCACGCCGGACATGCCGGAGCCGCCGATCGCGACGAGGTGGACGGCGCCGAGCTCCTCGGCGGGGGGCACGGGCGCGGAGAGGTCGAAGCGGGGGCTGCGGGGGTGCGCGCCCCCGGAGGCCGGGGTGGTCACCGCGGGTCTCGGCCCGCGGCCGTCAGGATCAGGTCGACCAGCTGGTCGTCGGCGTCGCGCTCGCCGTGCTCGGCGGCCGCCGCGCCCATGCCCGCGAGCCGGTCGGCGTCGGTGACGAGCGGCAGCACGACGGTGCGCACCCAGTCGGGGCTGACCTCGGCGTCCTCGACGAGAAGGCCGCCCCCCGCGTCCACGACGCCGGCGGCGTTGAGGCGCTGCTCGCCGTTGCCGATCGGCAGCGGGACGTAGACCGCCGGCACCCCGACCGCGGACAGCTCGCAGACGGTCCCGGCACCGGCCCGGCAGACGGCCAGGTCGGCCGCGGCGTAGGCCAGGTCCATCCGGTCGGTGTAGTGCATCGCCACGTAGCGGGCGCCGCCGGGCGCGGCGGCGGGCACCTCGACGTCCTTGCCGGCGCCGGTGAGGTGCAGCACCTGCACGCCTGCGGACAGCAGGTCGGCCGCGGCCGCGGAGAAGGCCTGGTTGAGGCGCTGGGCGCCCAGCGACCCGCCGAAGACGAGCAGCGTCGGGCGGTCGGGGACGAGGCCGAAGTGGGCGAGGGCCTCGGGACGGACGGCGGCCCGGTCCAGGTCGCGGATCTCGGCGCGCAGCGGCAGGCCGAGCCGGGTGGCGCCCGGCAGCTGGGTGCTGGCGAAGGTGGTGGCCACGTGGTCGGTGAAGCGGGCGCCGAGCCGGTTGGCCAGGCCGGGGCGGGCGTTCTGCTCGTGGATGACGATCGGCACGTCGGCGCGTCGGGCGGCGAGGTAGGCCGGGGTCGCGACGTACCCGCCGAAGCCCACCACGACGTCGGCGCCGGACTCCTCCAGCGTCGTCCGGGCGGCGGCGACCGCCGAGCGCAGCGCGGTCGGGAAGCGCAGCGCGGCGGCGTCGGGCCGGCGCGGGAAGGGCACCTTGGGCACCATCGTCAGGTCGTAGCCGCGCTCGGGCACGAGCCGCGCCTCCAGGCCCTCGGCGGTGCCCAGGACGCTGATCTTCACGTCGGGCACCCGGCGGCGCAGGGCGTCGGCGGTGGCCAGCAGCGGGTTGACGTGGCCGGCCGACCCGCCGCCGGCGAGGACGACCGACAGCGGGGCGCTCACCGGCCCCTCCTGCCGGTGCCGTGCGGCCCGCGGGAGCGGGCGGGCGAGGCCCCGCGCCGGCCCCGGGCCGCCCGGGAGGTTGGCGGCGGGGTGGTGCGCCG
>QEUR01000004.1 GCA_003577095.1 Acidobacteriota bacterium | reverse complement strand
GGCGCGGCGGGAAGGCTGAGCGGCGCCGACCCGGCCGCCGTTACCCGGCACGGATCAACCGAAGGGTTGAGGTCGGGGGGAGAGGGGGAGGGTGCCTTCTCCATACCGTCGAAGACATGCTCACCGACCGTCTCCCACGCCTCCTGACCGGGCGCGCCTCGGCCTGGGTCGCCCTCGTGCTCGCCGCCCTCGTCGCCGCCGGCCTGATCGGCGGGCTGCGCGGCGCCGAGGTCGCCGCCGGCCACGGCGCCGCCCCTGCCACCTCCGAGTCCACCGTCGTCTCCGACCTCGTCCAGGAGCTGCCCGGGGCCGACGTGCAGACGCTCGTCGTCGTCGCCACCCGCGACGACGGCGCCGCGCTGACCGGCACCGACCAGAAGGGCCTGGCCGACCTCGCGGCCACCCTCCCCGCCGCCCAGGGCGAGCGGGCCTTCGGCCCGATCATGAGCGAGGACGGCCAGGCCGGCATGATCCAAGTGCCGGTGCGCGTCGACACGACCGACAACGACGAGCTGCGCACCGTGGTGGACGGGGTCCGGGCCGCCGTCGCCGAGGGGCTGCCCGCCGGGCTCGAGGCGCAGACCACGGGTGGTCCCGCCTTCGGCGCCGACATCGCCGCCTCCTTCGACGGGGCCAACCTCACCCTCCTGCTCGTCACCGTCGGGATCGTCGGGCTGCTGCTCCTGCTCACCTACCGCTCGCCGGTGCTCATGCTGGTCCCGCTGACCGTCGTGGGCCTGGCCGACCAGGTCGCGGGCGTGGCCACCAAGGCCGTCGGGCAGGCGCTCGACCTCAACTTCGACGGCGGGATCATCAGCGTCCTCGTCTTCGGGGCTGGCGCTAACTACGCGCTGCTGCTGATCTCCCGCTACCGCGAGGAGCTGCGCGTCGAGGAGGACCACCGGGCCGCGCTGCGGGCAGCCTGGCGCGGCAGCGTCCCGGCGATCCTCGCCAGCAACGTGGCGGTCGTCCTCGCCCTGGCGACCCTCGTCCTGGCCTCCCTGCCGGGCACCCGCGGCCTGGGTATCGCCTCCGCCGTCGGACTGGTGGTCGCGCTCGTCTCGGTCGTCCTCGTGCTGCCCGCCGCGCTCGCGGTCGTGGGCCGCGGTGCGTTCTGGCCGTTCGTGCCGCGGCCCACCGGTGGCGCGTCCGGGCGGACCGAGCGTGTCGCCGGTCGGGAGGTGGGTGGCGCGTCCGGGCGGACCGAGCGTGTCGCCGGTCGGGAGGTGGGTGGTGCGCCCGGGCGGACCGACCGTGTCGCCGGTCGTGAGGTGGGGGGTGCAGAGCGTGCGTCCGGTCGTGAGGTGGGGGTGTGGGGCCGGGTCGCCACCTTCGTCGTGCGCCGCCCGCGCCAGGTCCTTGCCGCCGGCGTCGTGCTCCTCGCGGTCATGAGCACCGGTCTGATCGGCACCGACGTCGGCCTGAGCCAGGTCGACCGCTTCCGCGGGGGCTCCGAGTCCGCCGCCGGCGTCGAGGTCGTCGCCCAGCACTTCCCGGCCGGCAGCGCCGCGCCGTTCACGGTCGTCACCGACGCCGCCGAACTGGACGCGGTCACCGCCGCGGTGAAGGACGTCGACGGCGTCGAGATGGTCCGGCCGGGCCCCGCCGGCGACACCGCCTCCCGCGGGGAGGTCGCCACCCTCACCGTGGTCGGCGACGGCGCCCCCGGCACCCAGGCCGAGCGCGACCTGGTGTACGAGCTGCGCGAGGCGGTGCACGGCATACCCGGGGCCGACGCGCTCGTCGGCGGCGCGGCGGTGACCGACGTCGACTCACGGGAGGCCGCGCGCACCGACCTCTTCCTCGTCGCCCCGCTCGTGCTCGCCGTCGTCGCCGTGGTGCTCGCGGTCCTGCTCCGCTCGCTCGTCGCGCCCCTCCTGCTGCTCACGATCAACGTCGCCAGCACCCTCGCGGCGATCGGTGCGGGCGCGTGGGCCGGTCGCGAGCTCTTCGGCTGGGACGCCCTCGACACCGACGTGCCGCTGCTGGCGTTCCTCTTCCTGGTGGCGCTGGGGATCGACTACACGATCTTCCCCGTGCACCGGGTGCGCTCCGAGGTGCCCGCTCTCGGCACCCGCGGCGCGGTCGTCCGGGGCGTGAGCACCACCGGTGTGGTCATCACCAGCGCGGGCATCGTGCTCGCCGGCGTCTTCGCCGCGCTCAGCGTGCTGCCGCTGATCACCCTCGGTCAGCTCGGGCTCATCGTCGGGCTGGGCGTGGTCGTCGACACCCTCGTCGTGCGCACCCTCTTCGTGCCGGCGGTCATCACGCTGGTCGGGGACAGGTTCTGGTGGCCCAGCCGCCCGCAGGACGCGGCGATCCCCGAGCCGGACGCCGCGCCCGAGCGCGAGCTCGTGCTGACACCATGAGGGCGTGAGCACGTCGACCACCGCGATGATCCGCCGCCTGGCCCTGGTCCAGCACGCGCTCTTCCTCGCCCTCGTCACCATCGGGGTGTGGCGCGCGCTGGCCACCGGCGCCGCCGTCCCCGCGCTCGTCGGGGCCGTGGCACTGCTGCTCCTCTGGTATGCCGTGGGCGCCCGCCGCGCGTCCGCAGGGCCGGGCGGCGGTCCGCACCTGTCGGCGGGCGGCGGGGCGCAGCGGCGGGTCGGGCCGGGCGGCTGGTGGTTCCTCGGGCTGGTCCTCGCCTGGCTGCTCGCCGTGGCGGTCAGCCCGGAGTTCATCTGGGTGGCCTTCTCGCTGTGGCTGCTGGCCGGGCACCTGCTGCCCTTCAGGGTCGGGGTGGCCGTGAGCGTCGTCGTGCTCGCGGTGGTGGTGGCGCGGCCCTGGCCCGGCGGGCTCACCGTGGCCGAGGTCGTCGGCCCGGCGGTCGGGATGGTCTTCGCCCTGGCCCTCTCCCGTGGCCAGCAGCTGCTGGTCCGCGACGGGCTGGAGCGGGAGCGGCTCGTCACCTCCCTCGTCGCCGCCCAGGAGGAGACCGAGGTGCTGCACGCCGAGCTCGCCGAGGTCCAGCGGTCCGCCGGGGTGCTCGCCGAGCGCACCCGGCTCTCCCGCGACATCCACGACACCCTCGCCCAGGGCTTCTCCTCGATCCTGCTGCTCGCCCGCGCGGGCGTGGCCACGCAGGACCAGGCGGCCGAGCGGCGCCTGCTCGCCCAGATCGAGACCTCCGCGGCGGAGGGCCTGGACGAGGCGCGCCGCGTCGTCGGCGCCCTCGCACCGGCCCCGCTGGAGTCCGGGCTGGTCGAGGCGCTGACCCGGATCGTCGAGCGCTTCGCCTCAGAGACCGGTGTCGCCGGGGAGGTCCGCGTCGAGGGCGACGTCGCCGCGCTGCCTCCCGTCGTCGAGGTCGCCCTGCTGCGGGTCGCGCAGTCGGCGCTGGCCAACGTCCGCCAGCACGCGCGGGCCTCCTCGGTCGTCGTCACCGTGGCCGAGGCGGAGGACTCGGTGCGTCTCGACGTCGTCGACGACGGGCGAGGCTTCGACACCGCCACCCTGGCCCGGACCGGCGACGTCAGCCGCGGCGGCTACGGCCTGCGTGCCTCCCGCCAGCGCCTCCGCGAGCTCGGCGGGGGCCTGGACGTGGAGTCCGAGCCCGGGGCCGGCACCGCCGTGAGCGCCTCGGTCCCGCTGGCCCAGGCGACCGACGCCGGACAGGAGGCGGGCGCGTGACCGACGGCACTTCATACCCCCAGGACGGCGGAGCCGTCAGCGTCCTGGTGGTCGACGACCACCCGGTGGTGCGCGCGGGCCTGCTGGCCCTGCTGTCGGTCCAGCCCGGCCTGCGGGTCGTGGGTGAGGCGGGCGACGGCGAGGAGGCGGTGCAGCTCGCGCACGAGCTGGCTCCGGACGTGATCCTGTGCGACCTGCGCCTCGGCGAGGGGCCCGATGGCGTCGACGTGACCCGGGCGGTGCGCGCGAGCGGCGCCGACCGTGCGCCGGCGGTGCTGATCCTCACCACCTACGACCACGACGCGGACCTGGTGCGCGCGGTGGAGGCGGGGGCGGCCGGCTACCTGCTCAAGGACGCCGCGCCGACCGCGATCGTCTCCGCGATCGAGGCCTCGGCCCGCGGCGAGACGCTCTTCGGCCCCGAGCTGACCGAGCGGGTCGTGGCGACGATGCGGGTGCGGCGGGCCGAGCTGTCCGCGCGCGAGCTCGAGGTGCTGCGGCTGGTCGCCGACGGGCTGTCCAACCGGGAGGTCGCGCGGACCCTCTTCGTCAGCGAGGCGACGGTCAAGACCCACCTGAACCACGTCTTCGGCAAGCTCGGCGCCGACAGCCGGACCGGCGCGGTCGCGACCGCCCGCGCCGCCGGTCTCCTCGACTGAGACGGTCGGAATAGACACGGAGGCAGCCCTGTTCGTATAGTTGATCTGTCAACTACTGCGAGAAGGTGAGCCCCATGCAGATCGGTGTCTTCAGCGTCGGCGACGTGACCATGGACCCGACGACCGGCCGCACGCCCACCGAGGGCGAGCGCATCGAGGCGATGACCCGCATCGCGCTCAAGGCCGAGGAGGTCGGGCTCGACGTCTTCGCGACCGGCGAGCACCACAACCCGCCGTTCGTGCCGTCCGCGCCCACGACGCACCTGGCGTTCATCGCCGCGCAGACGCAGCGCCTGATCCTGTCGACGGCCACCACGCTGATCACCACCACCGACCCGGTGCGGATCGCGGAGGACTACGCCTTCCTGCAGCACCTGGCGGGCGGCCGCGTCGACCTGATGATGGGCCGCGGCAACACCGGCCCGGTCTACCCGTGGTTCGGCAAGGACATCCGTCAGGGCATCCCGCTCGCGGTCGAGAACTACCACCTGCTGCGCCGGCTCTGGCGCGAGGACGTCGTGGACTGGGAGGGCAAGTTCCGCACGCCGCTGCACGGCTTCACCGCCACGCCGCGGCCGCTGGACGACACCCCGCCGTTCGTGTGGCACGGCTCGATCCGGTCCACCGAGATCGCCGAGCAGGCCGCCTACTACGGTGACGGCTTCTTCCACAACAACATCTTCTGGAACATGGAGCACACCGCCCAGATGGTGAACCTCTACCGCCGCCGCTTCGAGCACTACGGCCACGGCGCCGCCGACCAGGCGATCGTCGGCCTCGGCGGGCAGGTCTTCATGGCGGAGACGGAGGCGGAGGCCAAGAAGGTCTTCCGTCCCTACTTCGACAACGCGCCGGTCTACGGCCACGGCCCGAGCCTGGAGCAGTTCACCGAGGTGACCCCGCTCACGGTGGGCACTCCCGAGATGGTCATCGAGCGCACGCTCGGCTTCGCCGACGCGATCGGCGACTACCAGCGCCAGCTCTTCCTGATGGACCACGCCGGCCTGCCGATCGAGGTCGTCCTCGAGCAGATCGAGATCCTGGGCAAGGAGGTCGTGCCGGTGCTGCGCAAGGAGTTCGAGGCCCGTCGTCCCGCCCACGTGCCCAGCGACCCGCCCACCCACGCCTCGCTCGTGGCAGAGGGCCCGGAGAGCACGTACCACCTGGTCGCGCCCGCCCGCGCCACCGCGGCCGCCGCCGCGACCACCCAGAGCTGACCACCCGCCCGGGGACGGCCGACCGCCGTCCCCGGGCGCACCCCATACCCGAGGAGCACCTGCATGGCCCGCCGCATCGTCGTCATCACCGCCGGACTGTCCCGGCCGTCGTCCACCCGGCTGCTCGCCGACCGGCTCGCGGACGCGGTCAGCACCGAGGTCAGCGCCCGCGGGGAGAGCGCCGAGATCGAGGTCATCGAGCTGCGCGAGCTGGCGCAGGACCTGGCCACCACGATGACCGCCGGGGGTATGCCGACCGGTTCCGTCCAGCGCGCGCGTGACCTGGTCAGCTCCGCCGACGGGCTGATCGCGGTGACGCCGGTCTTCACCGCCAGCTACTCGGGCCTGTTCAAGATGTTCATGGACGTGCTCGACACCGACGCGATCAACGGGATGCCGGTGGTCATCGCCGCGACCGCCGGCACCGCCCGCCACCAGCTCGTGCTCGACCACGCGATGCGGCCGCTGTTCACCTACCTGCGCGCGGTCGTCGTGCCGACCGGCGTCTTCGCGGCGACCGAGGACTTCGGCGGCGGCGAGGGCGGCGGCGCGCTCGCCAACCGGATCGCCCGGGCCGCGTCCGAGCTGGCCGCGCTGGTCGTGGCCGAGAGCGGCGCGGTGGCCGGTTTCGCCGCCAGCGCCGACGAGCTCGTCTCGCCGCGGCGGCGCCGCTCCGGCACCGCGGTGGACACGGACGTCACCGACTTCGAGACGCTGTTGGGCGAGCTGGGGCAGTAGGGGGCGGCCGGCGACGAATGTCTGATCCGCCTCATGGATCAGTCAGACGGCGCCGGCACGCAAGGCCAGATCCGGCAGGTGATGTGAGCCCGCCGACGGTCAGTGCCCGCGGAACGCCTCCTCGAGCCACCACGACGCCTCGCCGGTGGTGACCTTCGCGTCGACGAGCATCGGCCTGCTCGGTCCCGACGCGACCCAGTCGCGCACCGGGGCGAGGTCCTCGACGCTCCGCACGGTCACCGCCTCGAAGCCGTAGCCCCGCCCGATCGCCGCGACGTCCGTCTCGGGGAAGCTCACGATGCCCAGGTCGTGCCCGCCCGGGCCGAAGTGGTGCACCTCGGCGCCGTAGGCCTCGTCGTTGTAGACCACGACCAGCATCGGCAGCCCCAGCCGTGCCACCGTCTCCAGCTCGGCCGCCGCCATGAGCGCGCCGCCGTCGCCGAGCGCCGCCACCGGCAGCCGGTCCGGCCGCGCCAGCGCGGCACCGACCGCGGTCGCCAGCCCCAGCCCGATCGACTGGAAGGCCTGCGTGAAGCAGAAGCCCTCCTCGTCCGGCACGTCGAGGAACATGCTCGGGTAGCCCATGAAGTTGCCCGAGTCGACCGCCACCACCCGTTCGGCCGGCAGCAGGTCGTCGAGCGCGACGGACAGCGTCCGCGGGTCGATCCGCCCGTCGCCGCCCGTGTCCTCGAAGGGCACGTCCCGCCAGCGCAGCTCCCTCGCCAGCCGCTCGCGCACCTCGGGGGTCCGGTATGCCGTGCGCCGCTCACCAAGGCGGTCGGCCACCGCGGCGGCCGTGGCCGCGACGTCGCCCAGGACCCCGAAGGTCAGCTCGCGGTGCGCGCCCAGGGCGTCGGTGGTGTCGTCGACCTGCACGACCGTGGCGTCCGGCCCGATGAGCCGGCCGTGCCGCATCGTCCACATGTTGAGGGCGCAGCCCCAGCCGACGATCAGGTCGGCGCCCTGCACCAGCTCGGCGGTCAGCGGCGAGGAGAACCCGCCCGAGACGTCGAGCTGCCAGTCGTGGTCGCGGTAGAGACCCTTGGCGACGGCCGATGTCGCCAGCAGCGCCCCGGCCCGGTCGGCGAGCTCCCGGACCGCGTCGCGCGCGGCGTGCGTGCGGCCGCCGCGGCCGACGACGAAGACCGGCCGCTCCGCCTTGCGGAGGGCCTCGGCCAGTCGCTCGGCGTCCTCCTCGGACGGGGCGGCCCCGGGCGGGGCCGGCGGCAGCGCGACACCGTCGAGGGCGCCGTCCGGCACCTGCTCCTCCTGGACCTGCAACGGCAGGTTGAGCACGACGGTGCGCCGCCCGTGCACGGCCTCGGCGACGGCCGCGACGGTCTGCCCGACCGCCTCGGCGGCGGAGGTGACCCGGTGCGGCACGGCGCCGACGGCCCGAGCCATCGCCTCCTGCTCGACGTAGAAGTTGGAGCGCGGCTCGACCGACTCCGGCGCGAGCAGGACGAGCGGCGTGCGGCTCTTGGCCGCCTCGGCGATCCCGGTCAGGCTGTTGGTGAAGCCGCAGCCCTGGTGGACGGTGACCGCGGCCGGCCTGCCCGAGACGCGGGCGTAGCCGTCGGCCGCCGTCGCCCCGCCGCCCTCGTGCCGGGTCGCGACGAAGCGCGCACCGGCCGCGACCATGGCGTTGGTGACGTGGAAGTTGCCCGAGCCGACCACCCCGAAGACGTGGTCGACACCGCATACCACCAGGGCCCGGCCGACCGCCTCGGAGACGAGCATTGGACGCGCCCGGCCTAGCGCTCGACGAGGGCGAGGACGCGCACCGGGGAGCCGGAGCCGTCCACGATCTTCAGGGGCGAGGCCAGGACCATCGCGCCGGTCGGCGGGAGCTTGTCGAGGTTCTGGAGCTGGGCGAGGCCGTACTTGTTGGCGCCGAGCAGCAGCGCGTGGCAGGGGAAGGCCGGGTCGAAGGAGTGCGCGGCCCCGGCGTCGGTGCCGACGGTCTCCACGCCGATGCCGATGAGGTCGGTCTCCTCGGCGATCCAGCGGGCGCAGTCCACGGACATGCCGGGGCTGGTCGGGCCGGTCTCGGTGTTGTTGATCATGTCCTCCTGGCTGGTCCGGCTCGACCAGCCGGTCCGGCACAGCAGCCAGCCGCCCGAGGGCAGCGGCCCGTGCTCCTCGACCCAGGCCTCGACGTGCTCGCGCTCGATGAGGAAGTTCGGGTCGGCCTCGACCTTCTCGACGACGTCGATCACCGCGGCCGGCCGGACGAAGAAGCGCACCGGCACGCTCGCGACGTCGTCCAGGTCCTTCCCGGTCACCCAGTGGTTGGGCGCGTCGAAGTGGGTGCCGGTGTGCTCGCCGGTGCGGAAGTTGTTCCAGTACCAGGCCGGGCCGCGGTCGTCGTAGCGGCTGATCTCCTCGTGCTGGAACTGCGCGGTCTGGCCGAACTGCGGCGGCAGCTCGAGCAGCGGCGTCTGCGAGGACAGCGGCGCGGTGAGGTCGACGACCTCCACGCTGCCGTCACGAAGGGCGTCTGCGAGCTGGGCGAGGACGGACACGGGCACCTCCGGGGCGGGGACGTCAGGTGCGGGCAGCCTATGCATCGCCCATGACGCTCGTCAACGGCGCGCTATGCATCAGGGGAAACCGCGGATGGGCGAACGAGGACGGAGCGACCCTTGACCGAGGCGCACCGCCGTGTTTAGTCTGACCAAACAAACGTGGTGCAGGAACGATCGCACCACGTGCTCAGCGCAGCGGAGGACAGGAGGTCGTGATGGCCTTGGGAGCGAGGATCCGAGCCGCCCGCGAGCGGTCGGGGCTGTCTCTGCGTGAGTTCGCAGGGCGTGCTGAGCTGTCCCCCGGCTTCGTCAGTCAGCTGGAACGCGATCTGGTCGATCCGAGTCTCGAGTCCCTGCGGCGTATCGCGACCGTGCTGGGTGTGCCCATGTTCGACCTGTTCGCCGACGCTGGAGGGCAAGGACCTGCCGTGGTGCGGCGCGGCGGCCGCGTCCGGGTAACCAGCCCTAAGGGTGGCATCTCCTACGCCAGACTCTCGGCAGGGACCGGACGCATCGAGGTTCTCGAAGGGTTGCTGGATCCGCACGGAAGCTCGTCACCAACTCCTTGGACCCACCCCTCCGAGGAGTGCGTGACCGTCATTTCCGGGAGAGTGCGGGCCGAGATCAACGGCGAGGACTTCATTCTGTCGGAGGGCGATTCGTGCTCCTTCGATTCCCGGCTGCCTCATCGCTACATCAATGACGGCGACGCTCCTGCGCGATTCATTCTGGCGATCACGCCACCTAGCTACTGACAGGGGCCCGGACGGCCCTTCGGCATTCCCGACCACGACCAAGGAGAAGAAGACCCCGTGCCCAACAGCAGTGTTTCCTTGCCCGATGAGTACCTCTCATCCGCAGAGTTCAGGACTCACTTCCCTCACCTGGCCGAGCTCAGCCACTTCGACAGCTGCTCGCAGGGCGCGTTGTCCCTGGAGATGAGCTATGCGCTGGACGACCTGAAGCGCAGCATCCACCTGCACGCGGCTCCGTGGGGCGAGTGGATGGCCAAGGTCGAGGAGCTGCGCGCCGAGTTCGCCGACTTCATCAACACGACCCCGGATCACATCGCGATCGTCCCGTCCGCGTCCGCCGGCGCCTACCAGGTGGCGAGCGCGTTCCGCTGGGACGGCGGGCAGATCATGACGTCCGACCTGGAGTTTCCGTCGGTCGCCAACGTGCTCCACGCTCAGCAGCGGAACGGTGCTGAGATCGACTTCATCGACGACCGCGACTCAGCCGTCCATGCAGAGACCTGGATCTCCCGGATGACCGGGAAGACCAAGCTCGTGTCGGTGCCCCTGGTCAGCTACCACGACGGGGCACGACCAGAGCTGGAGCCCATCATCGGGCACGCCCGTGAAAAGGGTGTCGTCACGTTCGTGGACGCCTACCAGGGCGCCGGCACCGTACCGCTCGATGTGCAACAACTCCAGTGCGACTACCTGACGACCGGGTCTCTGAAGTACCTGCTGGGCCTCGGAGGAGTGGCGTTCCTGTACGTGCGGGACATCGCGGTCGCCGACAAGCTCCCCGAGTTCACAGGTTGGTTCGGCAGACCTGACCCGTTCGCTTTCGACCCACGCGACACCGCCTACGCACCGAACGCCCGACGGTTCGAGTCCGGCACCCCGGCGGTACCCGCGGTGTACGCGAGCCTGGCCGGGTTGCGGCTGCTACGCCGCGCACGGCAGAGCGATGTGGTCGAGCACGTCGCTTCGATGCGCGAGGAGCTCAGCACCGGCGTGAGGGAACTGGGCATCGAGGTGTCGGGGCCGACCTCCCCGGAGCGCAGGGGCCCGCAGGTCGCGCTCAAGCTGCACGATCCTGACGGGACTGCAGCTCGGCTGGCGGAAGAGGGGGTCTACGCAGCTCCACGCAACGACCTCTTGCGAATGTCGCTTCACTACTACACCAACGGCGCCGACATCGAGCGTGCCCTCGCCGCCCTCAAGAAACTCGTCTAAGGAGTCCCTCTCATGACCCACGCAACTGAACCCCAGGGCAAGCTCGCGTTCCATGGGGGCCTGGCCATGGTCCTCGTCGCCCCGCTGATATTTATCGCCGCAGCCACCTACAACCTGGCCTTCCTGCACGTCTACGACATGAGCGCCCTCGTGGCGGGCGGCGTCGTCGGCCTGATCATCAATGCATTCTTCGCCCGCTCCTACGCCGACTACTGGAAGGCGGTGCTGAAGGGGGCGGGGTCACCGGACGCGGCCAACCTCGTCCTGATCCTCCTCGTCGTGAGCCTGGTCTCGGCACTGCTCAGCGTGACCGGAGTGTCAAGCGGCTTCATCTGGCTGGCTGGTGAGATCGGACTGAACGGTGCCTGGTTCGTACCGATCACCTTCGCGCTCGCCTGCCTGATGGCTGTCTCCACCGGTACCTCGCTCGGCACCCTCTTCGCCGTCTTCCCGATCTTCTACCCCGCCGGAGTGGCGCTGGGAGCCAGTCCGGTCCTGATGGCGGGCGCCATCTTGTCGGGGGCCCTCTTCGGTGACAACCTCGCGCCGATCTCTGACTCGACCATCGTCTCGGCGATGACCCAGCGGTACAGGCGTCGGGAGGGCTCGGCCGAGGTCGGCGACATCGTCCGGACCCGGTTCCGCTATGCAGGGCTCTCTGCGCTGATCACCTTCGTCCTCTTCACCGTGACGAGCCTCATGTCCGGCACCGAAGGGGCTGCCGCGCTGGAGGCTGCTGACGCCAGTCCTCGCGGACTGTGGATGCTCATCGCGGTGACCGTGCTCATCGTGGTGGCCATCTGGAAGCGTGACATCTTCCTCGCGGTGTCCGTCGGACTGGTGGTCGGGGTATTCGTCGGCCTGGTCACGGGCAGCCTCACCTGGTCCATGATCATCTCTGCGGGAGAGAACAACGGCGCGGGTGGCTTCCTGGCTGCGGGAGTTGCCGACATGCTGCCGCTCATCGGCATCAGCATCGTCGTGTTCGCGGTCATCGGTACGTTCCAGGACTCCGGCCTGTTCGCCGTCCTGGTCGGCTGGCTGCAGGATCGCGGCCTCACCGGTTCGCCCGTCAGGGCTGAGCTGTCCATCTTCGGTGGTGCCATCGTGACGACGGGCCTGTTCGCCAGCGTGAACGGCCCCTCGATGCTGCTCTTCGGCCCCGTCGCCGACGAGGTCGGGGCGGCCGCGAACCTGCACCCCAACCGACGCGCCAACGTGATGGACTGCGGGGCACTCGGCCTCGGGTCAGTCATGCCGGTGATCTCGACCTTCCTGCTCATCTCCAGCCAGCTCACCCAAGGCACGGGGGAGACGCTGTCGGCGCTCGCCGTCTTCGGCGCTTCGTTCTATCCCCTCGTGCTCACCGTGGTGATGCTCGGGGCCATTCTGACGGGTTGGGGCCGCACCTTCGAGGGCAAGGACGGCGCCGAGGTCTGGGCCCGGGACGCAGACGCTGAACTGCTGGAGGTCTGAGGGCGACGGTCGGCTGTGCCGGTCGCCGCCCTTCCCTTCCCGGCCGGACCGGCCTAGCCTGGGCCGACCCTCACCCCCACCGGATCGACGGAGCAGGCCAATGACGACCTGTGACCTCATCAACCCCGAAGGGCTCCACCCCGCGCCCGGCTTCAGCCACGTGACCGTCGCGCAGGGAGCGCGCACGGCATACATCGCCGGGCAGGTGGCGCTCGCCCCGGACTTCTCGGTGGTCGGCGGCGACGACCTGCGCGCCCAGACCGTGGCCGCCATGCGCAACCTGCAGCTGGCGCTCGAGGCGATCGGTGCCGGCTGGGACCAGGTGGTGCGCCGCACGATCTACACGACCGCGCCGACGGAGTACGAGGTGATCACCTCGGGCATCGAGGAAGTCCAGGGCAGCGACCGGCACCCGGCGCAGACGATCGTCGGCATCACCGGGCTCGCCGTGCCCGGCCTGCTCATCGAGATCGAGGCGACGGTCGTCCTGGACTGACGCCCCCGCGCGCGCTCAGCGCCAGGGCCCGAAGTCGGGCTGCCGCTTCTCCGCGAAGGCGTTCGCGCCCTCCTTCGCCTCGGGCATCTGCACGAAGAGGTCCAGCCCGGCGAAGGCGATGTTGCCCAGCCCCTGCATGTGGTCGGAGTCGGCGTTGAAGGAGTGCTTGAGGAAGCGCAGCGCGGTCGGCGACAGCGCCGAGATCTTGCGGGCGTACTCCCGCGCCTTGTCCATCAGCTCCTCCGGCGGCACCACGTCGTTGACCAGGCCCCAGCGCTCGGCGGTCTGCGCGTCGTACAGGTCGAGCAGGAACCAGATCTGCCGCGCCCGCTTCTCGCCGACCACCCGCGCGAGGTAGGCCGACCCGAAGCCGGCGTCGAACGACCCCACCCGCGGCCCGCTCTGCCCGAAGCGCGCGGTCTCGCTGGCGATCGACAGGTCGCACAGCACGTGCAGCACGTGGCCGCCGCCGGCCGCGACGCCGTTGACCGCGGCGATCGTCGGCTTGGGCAGGTCGCGCATGGTCTGGTGCAGCTGCTGGATCTCGAACAGCCCGGACTCGGTCGGCCCGTAGCTGCCGGTCGTCGCGCGCTCCTTGACGTCGCCGCCGGCGCAGAAGGCCTTGTCGCCCGCGCCGGTCAGGATCACGCACGCGACGCGGCTGTCGGCCCAGGCGTGCTTGAACGCGGCGATGAGCTCATCGACGGTCCGCCCCCGGAAGGAGTTGTAGCGCTCCGGCCGGTCGATGGTCACCACCGCCCAGCTCTCCTCGACCTCGTAGCGGACGTCGGTGAACTCCTCGGGCTGGATCATCGCTGCTCTCCCTCTCGGGTGTCGTCTCGGGTGTCGTCGGTGGGTATGTCGTCATCTTGACGGTCGTCACGAAGAGTGGCAAGGTCACGGCGTGTCAACGCATGAGGGTCGTCCGGTCGCGCTGGTCACCGGCGCGGGTCGTGGGATCGGCGCCGGGGTCGCCGCCGCGCTGAGCAGGCAGGGGTATGCCGTCGCGCTCACCTCGCGCAGCCGGGACCAGCTCGAGGAGACCGCGGCCCGCTGCGAGGGGCCCACGCTGGTGGTCCCGGCGGACATGACTGAGCCCGGCGCCGTCGACCGGCTGCTGGAGGAGGTCGAGGCGGCCTGGGCCGCGCCGGAGGTGGTCGTCGCCAACGCCGGCGCCGGCGTCTCCGCCTCGGTCGAGAAGACCACCGACGAGCAGTGGCAGCAGATGCTCGACCTCAACCTCACCGCGCCGTTCCGCCTGCTGCGCCGGACGATCCCGGCGATGAAGCGGGCCGGCACGGGCCGGATCGTCGTCATCGCCTCGGTCGCGGCGAAGGTCGGCGAGCCGTACATCTCGGCCTACACCGCCAGCAAGCACGGCGTGCTCGGCCTGGTCCGCTCCGCGGCGGCCGAGCTCGCGCGCACGGGCGTGACCGTCAACGCGGTTTGCCCGGGCTACGTCGACACGCCGATGACCGACGCCACGGTGCAGGGGATCGTGGACAAGACCGGCCGCACGCCCCACGAGGCGGTGCTGGCCTGCGTGCGCAACGGTGGCATGACGGGCCAGGGGATCAACGTCGACGGAGGAGCGCTGCAGTCGTGATCGAGCACGTCAACCCGCCCGAGCTGGGCGAGCCGAAGGGGTTCAGCCACGCGGTGGTCGGCACCGGCCGCACCGTCTTCCTGGCCGGCCAGACCGCCCTGGACCCCGAGGGCAGGATCGTCGGCGACACCGTGGTCGAGCAGTTCGAGGTCGCGATGACCTCGCTGCTCACCTCGCTGCGCGCCGCCGGCGGCCAGCCCACCGACCTGGCCAGCCTGACCATCTACATCGTCGACATGGACGACTACAAGGCGCACGCCCGCGAGATCGGGCAGGTCTGGAAGCGGCTGCTCGGCCGCCACTACCCGGCGCTGGCCGGCATCGGCGTCAACCGCCTCTGGGACGTCGAGGCGCTCGTCGAGGTGCAGGGCTTCGCCGTGCTCCCCGCCGAGGACGCCTGACGCCGCGTCACATTTCGGTCACAACGATGTGTCGTTCTCTGGACGAGCGACACGAGCACGACATAAGGTGCACAAGCAGCCGACCCGGCGCAAGGACGTGCCGGCCCACCCACAAAAGGGGATCACCGATGACCACCCGACGCACTTCATACCTCCTCGCCCTGGCCGCGTCAGGGGCGCTCGTCCTGAGCGGCTGCGGCGGCGGC
Source organism: Acidobacteriota bacterium (assembly GCA_003577095.1). Lineage (GTDB taxonomy): Bacteria > Actinomycetota > Actinomycetes > Actinomycetales > Dermatophilaceae > Ornithinicoccus. The sequence goes on along the minus strand of QEUR01000004.1, from coordinate 26,098 downwards.
ACCCTCGGCGGCGGGAGCGACGACGCCGCGGCCGAGGGCCCGATCAAGATCGGCCTGCTCGTGCCGCAGTCCGGGGTCTACAAGAGCCTGGGCGACGACATGAAGGCCGGCTTCGAGGTCTACCTCGAGCAGCACGACGACAAGCTCGGCGGCGCCGAGGTGGAGGTGATCCTCGCCGACGAGGGCGAGACGGCCGACTCCGGCAAGGCCGCCGCCGAGAAGCTGGTGAAGCAGGACCAGGTCACCGTCGTCACCGGCGTGGTCAGCTCGGCGGTGATGAACGGCGTCGTCGACCTGTTCGAGACCTCCAAGATCCCGCTCGTGGGCTCCAACGCCTCGCCCACGACCCTGACCGACGCCACCTACATCTGGCGCACCTCCTACGTCAACGACGAGCCGGGCGAGGCGCTGGGCAAGTACGTCGCCGAGAACGTCGACGGCGGCGTCTACTTCCTGGCGGCCGACTACCAGGCCGGCAAGGACGAGGTCGAGGGCTTCAAGAAGAGCTTCGGGCCGGCCGGCGGCGAGACCGTCGACGAGGTCTACACGCCGTTCCCGGACACCAGCAACTTCCAGCCGTTCCTCGCCAACGCCAAGTCCTCGGGCGCCGAGGCGCTCTTCTCCTTCTACGCCGGCGGCGCCGCGGTCGAGTTCGTCAAGCAGTACGACCAGTTCGGCCTCAAGGGCGACGTCGACCACTACTCGGCCGGCTTCCTCACCGAGGGCGGCGTGCTCGACGCGCAGGGCGAGGCGGCCGAGGGCACCTTCACCGCGATGAACTACAACTACGACCTCGACAACGAGCTCAACAAGGCCTTCGTCGAGGACTACGAGGCCAAGACCGGCATGAAGCCGACGACCTACGCGATGGCCTCCTACGACGCGGCCAAGGTGCTCGACATGGCGATCGAGGCGGCCGGCGGCAAGGCCGACCCCGAGGCGATCAACACCGCGATCGGCGAGATCACCGAGGTCGAGTCGCCGCGCGGCACCTGGACCTGGTCGAACATCGGCACGCCGGTGCAGATGTGGTACCTGCGCGAGGTCCAGGAGGTCGACGGCACCCTGCGCAACGTCGTGGTCGACGAGCTCGGCGAGCTGGGCAGCGACTGACGCCCGTGACGCCGACGCACCGCCCCGCCTCATGACCGGGTGGCTCGACGCGCACCTCGTCTCGATGGTGGACGGGGTCGCCTACGGACTGCTGCTCTTCACGCTCGCGGTGGGCCTGTCCCTCGTCTTCGGGATGATGGACGTGCTGAACCTGGCGCACGGCACGCTCTACCTCGCCGGCGCCTACACCGCCTACGCGCTGTCCGACGGCAGCTGGCTCGGCCTGCTCCTCGCGCTCGTCGTCGGGCTGGTGGTCGGGCTGCTCGGCGGCGGGCTCCTCGCGGCGGCGGTCGCACCGCTGCAGGGCAGGGGGCACCTGGACCAGGCGGCGCTGACGCTGGGCATCGCGCTGATCGCCGCCGAGGTGATGGTGATGATCTTCGGCGCCCAGGTGCTGCCGACCGCGCCGCCGTCGGCGCTGGCCCGGTCGGTCTCGGTGCTCGGCCACTCCTACCCGCTCTACCGGCTGGTGTTCATCGCGGTCGCCGGGCTCATCGCGGTCCTGGTCTACCTCGCCTTCGAGCGCTCCTCGGTCGGTGCGCTCGTGCGGGCGACGGTCGCCGACCGCGACATGGTGCGGGCGACCGGGGTCGACACCCGCAAGGTGCTCTTCGGCGTCTTCGCCTTCGGCGCGGTGCTGGCGACGGTCGGCGGCGTGCTCGGCGCCCCGATCATCGCCCCCGGCCCCGGCGTCGACGACCGGGTCCTCGTCCTCTCGCTCGTGGTCGTCGTCATCGGCGGCCTCGGGTCGGTGCGCGGCGCGCTGCTCGGCGCCCTGCTCATCGGCCAGGTGCAGACGCTCGGGGTGGCCCTGATGCCCGCCTTCGCGCCCTTCCTGCTCTTCGGCGCGATGCTGCTCGTCCTCGTCCTGCGCCCGCAGGGCCTCTTCGCGCTGGGGCGCGCATGAGCGCCACCAGCTCCGGTATGACGCCCGCGCCCGCCCCCGTCCGGCGCCCCTTCCCGGTGCGCACCACGGTCCTGGTCGGCGTCGTCGTCCTCCTCCTGGCACTGGTGCCGTGGACCTTCGGGGCGTTCACGGTCGCGACCTTCACCCGGGCGCTGGTCTTCGCGGTGCTCGCGATGAGCGTCAACCTGCTCACCGGCGTCGCGGGGATGCCGACGCTGGGCCAGGCGGCCTACTTCGGCGTCGGCGCGTACACCGGCGCGCTCGTGGCGATCCACTGGTCCGACCTCGGCGTCCTCCAGCTCGTCCTCGCGACGCTCGCCGGGGTGGTCGCGGCGCTGGTCACCGGGCCGCTGGCGATCCGGGGTCGCGGCGTGGCCTTCCTGATGATCACGCTCGCCATCGGCGAGATCGGCTTCTCGGCGGCCGGCCGTCTGGACTCGGTGACGGGCGGGACCGACGGGCTGAGCGGCATACCTCCCGTCGTCGCCGTGCCCGGGACCGAGGGGCTGGTCAACGAGGGCCTCATCTACTACTACGTGCTCGTCGTCGCGGTCGTGGCCTACCTCGCGGTCGCGATGCTGCTGCGCTCGCCGTTCGGGCTGACGCTGCGCGGGCTGCGCGACAACGAGGGGCGGCTGCGGGCGGTGGGCTACCGGACCGACTCCTACGCGCTGGCGGCCTACGTCTACGCCGGCGGGCTCGCCGCGCTCGCCGGGTCGCTGTGGGCGTCCTCGCAGCGGTTCGTGGCGCCGGGCGACCTGGGCTTCGAGGTGTCGGCGCTGGCGCTGCTGGCCGTCATCGTCGGCGGCGTCGGGTCGATGTGGGGAGCCTGCCTGGGTGCGCTGGTCGTGGTCTTCACGCAGGACTACCTGGGCCAGCTGTTCTCCGGGCACGCGCCGCTGCTGCTGGGTCTGCTCTTCGTGCTCGCCGTCTACCTGCTGCCCAAGGGCATCGCGGGCGGGAGGTCGCAGTGGCGCCGGCTCTTCCCGCGCGAGCGCAGCCAGGAGGACGACGAGGCGGTGACGCCGGTATGACGTCTGCCACGCCCGCCCTTCGGGTCGAGGGCCTCTCGCGGCACTTCGGCAGCCTCAAGGCGGTCGACGAGGTCAGCTTCGAGGTCGCGCCGGGCAGCCGGCACGCGGTGATCGGGCCGAACGGCGCGGGCAAGTCGACGCTCTTCGCGCTGGTGGCCGGTGCGCTCCCGGCGACGTCGGGCAGTGTCTGGCTGCACGGCGACGACGTGACCTTGCTGACCGAGCACGGCCGTGCTCGGCGCGGGCTGGTGCGGACCTTCCAGCACTCCTCTCTCTTCCTGACCGCCACCGCGCGGGAGAACGTGCTGCTGGCCCTCCAGCGCCGGCACGGCGTCCAGGCGCGGCCGTGGGGCGCGGTACGGCGGCGCCGGGCCCTTCTCGAGGAGGCTGACGCCGTGCTGGAGCGGCTCTTCCTGCACCACCGGGCCGGCCAGGCCGCGGGCGCGCTCTCGCACGGCGAGCGGCGCCAGCTCGAGGTCGCGGTCGCGCTCGCGACGTCCCCGTCTGTGCTGCTGCTGGACGAGCCGGCGGCCGGGATGTCGCCGGCGGACACGCAGGCATTCCGGGAGATCGTGCTGGGTCTGCCGTCCAAGGTGACGGTGCTGCTCGTCGAGCACGACCTCGACCTCGTCTTCGGGGTGGCCGACAGGGTGACCGTGATGCAGCTCGGCCGGCACCTGCTCACCGGTGACCCCGACGAGGTGCGCGCCAGCGACGCGGTGCAGAAGGCCTACCTCGGCGCCGAGGACACCTCCGAGCTGTTCGTCGACGAGGAGGGCGCGTGACGAGCGACGACGTGGCGGCGGCCCCGATCCTGGCGACGCGTGGGCTCGTGTCGGGCTATGCCGGCTCGCGGGTGCTGCACGAGGTGGACGTCGAGCTGCCCGAGGGCGGGGTCCTGGCGGTGCTTGGCCGGAACGGCGTCGGCAAGTCGACGCTGGTCAGCACGATCATGGGGCTGGTGCGACCGATGGCCGGTTCGGTGACCGTGGCCGGGCGCGAGGTGGCCGGCTCCCGGCCCGACCGGATCGCCAAGCTGGGGGTCGGGCTGGTGCCGCAGGGGCGACGCGTCTTCGCACCCCTGACCGTGGCCGAGCACCTCGAGATCGCCGACCGCGCCGGGAGGAAGGGCGACTGGACCCGCGACCGGGTCGTCGAGCTGCTGCCCCGGCTGGGGGAGCGGATGCGACACCGCGGCGACGAGCTCTCCGGGGGCGAGCAGCAGATGCTCGCCATAGCCCGGGCGCTGCTGACCAACCCGACGATCCTGCTCCTAGACGAGCCGTCCGACGGGTTGGCGCCCTCGGTGGTGCACCAGGTGGCGGACGTTGTGCGCGAGGTCTGCGGCGCCGGAATGTCGGTGCTCCTCGTGGAGCAGAACCTGCGCCTGGCGCTGTCCGTGGCCGACCGCGTGGTGGTCATGCAGAAGGGCTCGGTGCGGTGGGATGCGTCGGTGGGGGAGTTCCGGAGGAACCGCGAGAGAGCCGAGGAGCTGCTCGGGATCTGAGGATGCGCGATCCCGGGCGCCCGGTTGTTGCGTGGTTCGTGACAGTCCGCTCACGCCGATGAGCGGATGGTTGCGAAGGCGCGCGGGCGTACTAGATGGCGGCGGTGCTCACCCTTCCAGCCCTGCCTCGCAGCGCACGAACCCGGCTAGCAGACTTGGTGGCCTAGTCCCCGGCTCCGTAGAGACGGTCATCGGGGGGCGTCTCTGGGCACAACTCCTCCAAGGTCATCAGATCAAGGCCTTCGGTCGCCGTCCAGTGCTCCCGTCCGGTCAGCGCGTAACGTTCTACAAACGTCTCGAAACTCGGTGGCGATGATGCCTCCACGCCTTGGTCTCGAAGACACTGCGTCACCTCGGTCCTGTTCCAGTCATAGATGGCGCGCAGCTGGTCCACGGAGTAGGGCTCGAAGTACTTGTCCTCCAGGGGGTACCGGGCGTAGCAGACGTACTGGGACAACTTCATGGCCTCGGCTTGATCCTTCGAGAACTCGATGGCCTGTTGGCCGTGCTGATCGGTCACAGAGGGAAACCCCTGCTCAGCCATGCACTCGAAGTGCACGTCGTTCGCTTCGGCCAGGGTGACGCTTCTCACGGGGAGGACCTCAGGCGGATCTCCGTCGAGGTTCAACGAGCGCCAGTATGGGTCGAGGGTCTCCTGGAACGTCTGTGGTCGTGTTGGGTCGTTAGATTCGACGGCATCGCGTATGTCGTCATCCGACATTGACGCGCCAGGCTCCTGCATTCCGCTCGGCGCAGAGGTGGCAGAACCGGAGTCCGCTGCTGAGGGAGATGATGATGGGCTCGTAGCGGCAGTTTCACTACTGCTGCTGTCGCCCCTGTCAGGTTCCGTGCAACCGACGACGGCCAGCAGCACGAGGGCGCAGACTGGCAGCAACGAGGTGCGTTCTCGATCCGTGTGCATGGCTCCCCCATCGGTGACCCACTATCGACCCAGTGGTGGTGGCCGGAGGAGCACGACAGTCCTCCGTCCGAGTGCCCAGCCGCCCAGGGTGACGTGACGATACACCCCACCGATCTCAGAATCTCGACCAAAGGCCATGGCGATCAGCATGGCCACGATCGAGCAGACCATCGCACCGCAGAGGCTCCCGCACGTGGCTCCACCGCCACCCGGACCAGCCCAACACCAGCGAGGAGCCGTTTACCGGATTTGCCGCGCCTCGCGCGCAGCACGCGTGCTGGCTCGACGAACCCGCAACTACGAAGCCGCCTCGCTGCCCTTTGGCACGAGCACGCAGCCCGGCTGCGTGCAGGGAGGCCGAGGCTTCCGACGCTTGACCTTGCTGTGTGACTCAACAAGGGCGTCCATGTCGACCTGGACAAGCGCCTCGCGCATCTTCTTGAGGGCGTTGTCAGAGAAGCCACGATGTTTCGTCCGATTGAACTTGAACTCATGAGAGTCGTCTGCGTTGCTATCGATGCCAAGGTGCTCGCGCAACAACTTCGCACGCGTTGTGTCGATTTTGAGCTTCTTTGCGAGCGTGGAGGGTGACCAGTGGTACTTGGCCTGCAGATCGACTTTTTGGATGGCGGCTGCTTCCTCGTTGTCACTGGCATACCGCACCGGCATTCCCTCAGTCTTCGAGAAGCGCACCTGTACAGTCAAGCCCTCACCAGTGATGTCGGCTCCTACGCTTGAGAGATTGGGCAGGAGTTCACTACGCGACTTGCCGGCCTTGACACCCTTCTCCACCCGGTTGACGTCCGAGTTGCTGACCTTGGCGTCGGCCCCGGTGTGCGCTTCCATGGCTAGGAGAGCACGGATCCGGGCACGCGCCGTGTCCCTGCGCCGACGGCCGGGTTTAAGCAACTTGGCGATTTCTGCGTACTCGCTGTCCACCAAGCTCTGAAAATCTTGAGGAATCTCTGTCGAAATGGGCAGGACGCGTACCGGCAGGTGGTCCGCAAGCCGTTGCTTGAAGCCCCGGTACAGCAGGTCGTCAAAGAGCGTGACCGCCGCCCGAGCGTGCAAATAGAGGAGCCCTTCGGGAACCTCGGTATACCAATGCTGCTCGTCATCCCGCAACGCGTCGATCGCCCGGAGGGTCCCAGCCTCGGGTTCCGTGACCTTGACCCCTGGGAGCTGCTGAGACAGTGCTACGGCCTTGTCAAACCCAATGGATCGCCCCGTGTCCTTATCGAACACGTTCTTCCCGCCCTGCACAAGCACGGCCTTCAACATCATCTCAAAGGCGTGCTGCAGGTGCAGTAGGACCGCCGTTGCCCGGCCGTCGTCGTGCGGGCTATTGAACGAGGTCATGGCCGAACGCATCGACGCGAGCGACTTTCGGTGCAGCTCCCTGGCGGCGGCTTTCATGACGATAGTCTGCCCCGCAAAGTGACGGACTTCCAGAGGTCAGCTCGATCGTGTCGTGTGACGGATCGTCAGTCGAACCACGGGACGGGAGTTCGGACCGGGCTCGGACCCCTTTCGCGCAGCCTCCTGCGGCCGGGGGCGGCGCCGGCGGTCTTCGAGGCGTCGGACTCTGCCGCGATCATGCCGTCGGTCGTGTCGGTGCTGCGGTGGGCGGACCGGACAGCCGGCCTTGTTCCGGCGTGTTATGGCTGGCGCGCGAGGTCGGGGTCCGGGTCGTGCCTGGGCGAAGGCTACTGCGACGGGGACAGGATGTGGCAGATGTCCTGGTCTGCGCAGTCGCCGGGGTCCAACAGTTGGCTGCGCTGCAGCAGCACCTCGAGTTCTGCCTGCAGCGTGAGGAGGTCGCGGATCCGTGTCCGGACGTCAGCGAGTCTGGTGTCCAGGAGCGTGGTGACGTGCTGGCAGGGGGTGGTCCCTTGGTCACGCAGGTCCAGGATGCTGCGGATCTGGGACAGCGTGAGCCCGGCGGCCTGCGCCATGGCGATGAAGCGCAGCCGTGTGGCTGCGGACTCGTCATAGACGCGGTAGCCGTTCGCCCCGCGCGCGGGCTCGGCCAGCAGACCCTGGCGCTCGTAGAAGCGGATGGTTTGACTGCTCACTTCGGCCGACTCGGCCAGCTCTCCGATCCGCATTTCGCCCTGTCCTACCTCTCACGCTTGAGCTTGTACCAGGGTACAAGGTCTAGCGTCGCGGGTATGGACGTCTGCCTGCTGTACTTCGAGGACTGCCCCAACTGGAAGGTGGCTGACCGCAGGTTGGTCGCGATCGCGGCCGAGCACCCGGAAGTCAGGATCCGGCGTCAGTGCGTCGAGACCCGGGAGCAGGCCGAACAGGTGGGCTTTCGCGGCTCACCCACAGTGCTGGTCGACGGTACCGACGCGTTCTCCGCCCCAGACTCAGCAGGGGGCCTGTCGTGCCGGGTCTACCACACGGCGGACGGCCTGGCTGGGGCACCGACCCTGGAACAGCTGTACGCAGCGCTGGGGCTGGCCCAGGAGGCCACGCGATGACCTGCGACTACGACCTGATCGTCATCGGTGCCGGCATGGCCGGCGTCACGGCGGCGAACAAGTGTGCCTCCGCGGGGTGGAAGGTCGCGATCGTTGACGCCCTGCCCTACGGCGGCACGTGTGCCCTGCGCGGGTGCGACCCCAAGAAGATTCTGCGCCGCGGTGCCGAGGTCATCGACAGCGCCCGCCTGATGCGCGGCAAGGGCATCGACGACGACGGCCTGTCGATCAACTGGGCCGACCTCATGGCGCACAAGCACGGCTTCACCGACCCCGTCCCCGAGCAGGTCGAGGCCGGGTTGTCAGGCAACGGGGTCACCACCCTGCACGGTACCGCGCGGTTCACCGGTCCCAACACCGTGGCCATCGACGACGCCCCCTACACCGGCCGACACTTCCTCATCGCCACCGGTGCGCGCCCCCGCCCGCTGGACCTGCCCGGGCACGAGCACCTGGTAGACAGCACCGGCTTCCTGGACGTGCCCGAGCTGTCGCGACGGATCCTGTTCGTCGGCGGGGGCTTCATCTCCTTCGAGTTCGCCCACATCGCCGCCCGGGCCGGCAGCACCCCGGTCATCCTGGACCGTAAACCTCGACCGCTGAAGGCCTTCGACCCCGATCTCGTCGACCTCCTCATCGACCGCGGCACCCAGGTCGGGATCGAGACCTGGCGCTCTGCGACGCTCACTGCGGTGGAGAAGACCGCCACCGGCTATCAGGTGAGCGTGGATGAATCAGGGCGGTCAAGGACAGCCGAGTTCGACCTGGTCGTCCACGGCGCAGGCCGGACCCCCGAGCTGACGATCCTGGACCTGGACGCCGCCGGCGTCCAGTGGGACGAGGACGGGGTCCGCGTAGCAGCCCACCTGCAGAGCACCAGCAACCCGGCGGTCTACGCCGCCGGCGACGCGGCCCGCACCCCCGGCATGCCGCTGACCCCGGTCGCCGTGTTCGAGGGCAAGGTCGCCGCGTCGAACATGCTCAAGGGCACCACGACCGCCCCGGACTACACCGGCGTGCCCACCGCGGTGTTCACGATCCCCGAACTCACCCGGGTGGGCCTGCTCGAGGAAGAGGCCCTCGCCCGGGGCATCGACATCGACGTTCGCTACTCCGACACCAGCAGCTGGTACTCCAACTACCGGATCGGAGAGACGACCGCCGCGACCAAGATCCTCATCGACCGCTCCAACGACACCATCGTGGGAGCCCACCTCCTCGGCCCCGAGTACGCCGAACTCGTCAACACCCTCGCCCTCGCCATGAAGCTGGGACTCACCACCCGCCGGCTGAAATCGATGACCGCCGCCTACCCCACCGTCGGATCAGACCTGGGCTCCATGCTCTGAACCAGAAACAAGCAGCGACCCCCAAGATCGCGGACTAGGGGAGGCCAATCGGACCGGTCTTGCCCGCCCGCTCCGCGCTTACCGGATCTGCCGCGTGGAGCGCACGGGTGCACTGTTGAAACCGTGCTGTTTCTGATCAGCCGATGTAGACCGGCTGATCAGAAATGGAGACGTGGAGGGATGGACCAGGTTCCTCTTCCTGCCCGCGTTGGCGCTGTGCCGTCGGGTTGGGGTCGAAGTACCAGTAGTTGACTACCACCCACCGCTGCTTGCCCGCGGTCAGGTCGAAAGGCTGCTCTACCTTGGCACCAGTGTCGGAGAGCACGGTGAGGGTGTGGGACCCCGGCGCGACGTTCACGCCGAACAGGGTGACGGTGTGCTGGTCCTCGACCTTGAATGTTTGATCGAAGAGGATCACCCCGTCCAGGTTCGCGCTGAGTTGCACATCCGGGTCGTCGAAGGCTTGATTGCTAACCCTCACGATCAAGGGCTGCACGGCTTCGTCCCAGGCCTCACCGGGCGGGAACACCCGCATCGTGAAGTCGGCGGCGGGGCTACCGCTGGATGTCGCCCCCCGCACATCCGAGATTGTCTCACTGGCCGGGGGGGTGTCTGCCGACTGCGTCGAATTGCAGCCGGTCAACAGCGCGAGCGCGCCAGCCAACCGGAGGGCACGGAAAGCTCGATCACACCTCATAGATCGGCCTCTCGTTCGGGGGCGTCTGGATTCGGACGCAGTGGAGCACTCACCGGCTCCATCCGACTCTGCCACCGTGCGTAAAGATGAGGCATGGCTCGAGTGGTCCGGTTCATGTTCGACTACGGACACGTGTGGCCGCTGTGGGAGGACGGCACCGACAAGTACGCCATGGAACCCGCCGACTACGGATTGTCACCAGAACTCACGGAGCGATTGCAGTCCTGTTACGCGTACTGGAAGGCCCACCGCAACCTTGAGGGGCAGTGGGATGCACCCGAGAACCGTCACCGGTGGCACGCTGAGACGGACCGAGCCATCGCCATCCTGCGGTGGGAGGTCTCCGACCTCGCAGACGTCCGAGACGAACGCGACTGAGCATTCCGTACCCATCCGACTTTGCCGCTGGTCGCGAGTCACGATGGTCTATGAACAACTCTCAGATCACCTCCGCCCTCGTTCCGGTATCGACTGGCAGCGCGGCCGGTGCCGCGTTACGCCAGGCGATCGCCGCTCACCTGGCCCGCTACACCGGGCAGACCCGCACTCATACCGAGTCCGATCTGCGCGCCTTCCTGAACTGGTGCCGCGAACGCGGACTGGACCCGCTGACCGCCCACCGGGTACACGTCGAGCTGTACGTGCGGTGGATGCAGGAGACCCGTCGGTACAAGCCGTCCACGATCTCGCGGCGGCTGTCCGTCGTCATCGGGTTCTACGCCACGGCCGTCATCGACGGTGTGCTGCCCACCTCACCTGCCGATCACGTCCGGCGGCCGCACGTACCGCCGGAATCACCCACCCTGGGCCTGTCCCACCTGCAGTTCGAGGCGATGCTCCAGGCCGGCCGGGCCAGCGGCAACATCAACGACTTCGCCCTCGTCGCCATGCTTGGCCTACTCGGCCTGCGCATCTTCGAGGCGTGCGGCGCGAACATCCAGGACCTGCGCGAGGAGCACGGTCACCGGGTGCTGAAGGTCCGCGGCAAGGGCGGCAAGGTCGTCCTGACACCGCTGCCGCCAGCGGTTCAGCGCGCGATCGAACGCGCCGTCGACCGCCGTGAGGACGGCCCGATCCTGCGGAACCGGCAGGGCGGTCGGATGGACCGGCACGCCGCGACCCGGCGCCTGCACCACCTTGCCGACGACGCCGGCATCAATCTGCCGCGGATGCATCCGCACATGCTCCGGCACACGTTCGTCACCACCATGCTCGATGCCGGTGTGGACCTGCGCGACGTCCAGATCGCCGCCCGGCACGCCGACCCCCGCACCACCATGCGCTACGACCGGGCGCGCAAGAACCTCGACCGTCACCCCAACTACATCCTGGCTGCCTACATGGCCTCCGGCACCTGAGGAAGGCGAGCGGAGCTGCCGCGACGAGGGTTGGGGTGAACCGGACACCGTTGCGTCGTGGTACTGCGGATAGTACCGTTGTAGGCGTGCCGTCCGTTGCCAAGATCCTGGCTCAGATGCGAGCCAACCCGAGCAACATCCGGTACGAGGATCTCGCCAAGGTGTGCGAGCACAACTTCGGCCCACCCAGGACCAGCGGCGGCTCGCACGCCGTGTTCAAGACCCCGTGGCCCGGCGACCCGCGAGTGAATATCCAGAACGACCACGGCAAGGCCAAGCCGTACCAGGTCCGCCAGGTCCTGGCAGCGATCGAGAAGAAGGAGGCAGCCCAGTGAGCACCACGATGCCCGACGTCTCGCACTACACCTACCGCGTCAGCTGGTCTCCCGAGGACGAGGAGTTCGTCGCCACCTGCCTCGAGCTGCCCTCCCTGTCCTGGCTCGCCGGCACACAGGACGAGGCCTTGCACGGCCTGCGCGATCTGGTGCACGACGTCGTCGAGGACCTGCACCGCAGCAGCGAGCCGATCCCCGAGCCATTGTCCTCACGGGCCTACTCGGGCAAGTTCAACCTCCGCGTCGGCGCACGACTCCACCGCCAACTCGCGATCAAGGCAGCCGAAGAACACCTCAGCCTCAACCAGTACGTCGTCCGCAAACTCGGCGACGCATCCTGAGCTGACACATCCTGTATTGCCGCGCCGGGCGCCCGGCCTGCCCCATCCCTCAGGTGTAGCATCCCTTCGATCCGGATCGACGCGAGTGCGACGACTGAACTGCTCCGTCGGAGGCGGCACATGAACGACAGCGCGACAGCCAAGGCCCGTGGCACCGGGGCGCTTGTCTTCTTCACCTTGATGGCCGCCCCATTCTGCCTACCCCTGGCGGTCTCGGAGTTCGCGGCCCGCGATTATGTGCACATGGGGCTCCTTGTTGTCATGTCAGCGCTAGTGGCACTGCTGTGGTGGGCAGGTGTTCGACGTTGGGGGTACTCCGGTGCGCTGCTGACCGTGGCAGCAGCTCCAGTCCTCTGCATTCTTCTTCTCGGCGCTGTGTTTCTCGGCCTGTGGCCGACACCGGAGGGGTCGCTTGGCCTCTTTGTCTTCGGATATCCGGCCTGGGCCCTCACCCTCGGTCTGATCTCCGCGTTCATCCTCCGAAAGGTGGAACGCCGCCAGCTCACCGCCCGAGCCGTCTAGCCATCGGACCTGCTCGCAAGGAGCGGGGCGGAGTGATTTCCTCCGGCAGGTCCGGCCTGCGGGATGAGCTCATCGATGAGCCGTTGGACGCGGGCGCGGATCTCGTCGCGGATGGGGCGCACCGCCTCGATGCCCTGACCAGCCGGGTCGTCGAGATCCCAGCCCTCGTACCTCTTGCCCGGGTAGACCGGGCAGGTGTCGCCGCAGCCCATGGTGATGACCACGTCGGCCTCCCTGACCGCCGAGTCGGTCAGCAGCCTCGGCTGCCCGGCGGTGATGTCGATGCTCTCCTCGGCCATGGCGGAGACGGCCACCGGGTTGACGCGGTGAGCGGGCTCCGACCCTGCCGAGAGCACCTCGACGCGATCACCGGCGAGGTGCTGGAGGTAGGCGGCCGCCATCAGCGAACGGCCGGCGTTGTGCACGCAGACGAACAGGACGGTCGGCCTGGTCAATAAGGATCTCGCCGGGGTCATCCGGCGACGAGCGCGGCGCGGAGCGACTCCAGCGCGGCGGGGACGACCGAGTACCACATGTTCCGGCCACGCTTCTCGCTGACGACGAGCCCGGCCTTCGACAGCACCTTCAGGTGGTGGCTGACGGTGCCCTGCGACCGGTCGACCGGCCCGGTCAGGTCGCAGACGCACACCGCGCCGGCCTCGGCGGTCGCCAGCAGCGACACCAGGCGGAGCCGGACCGGGTCGCCCAGCGCCGCGAACCGCTCGGACAGGACCGCGGCGTCCGGCTCCGACAGTGGCTCCAGCATCAGCGGCGTGCAGCACTCGTCCGCCAGCAGCTGCGCCAGCGGCAGCTCTCTCAGGGCCACGACGGCCTCCTTCGGGTCGGGATCACAAGTCCATTGTGCCAAAGCATTGACATGCGTCAATACGTGAGTAGAGTCTGGACCTGCCAACGCATCGACACCAGTCGATGGATCATCTAGCAAGGAGTCCGCATGTCGCGCATCCAGCTCGCCCTCAACGTCGACGACATCGAGGCGGCCGTCCGGTTCTACTCGACGCTCTTCGACACCCCTCCGGCCAAGCAGCGGCCCGGCTACGCCAACTTCGCGGTCGAGAACCCACCCCTGAAGCTCGTGCTCTTCGAGAACCCCGAGGCCACCGGCACCCTCAACCACCTCGGCGTCGAGCGCGTCTCGATGGAGGAGGTCCAGGCCGAGGCGGACCGGCTCGAGGCGGCCGGCCTGTCCCTGGACGTCGAGGATGACGTCGTGTGCTGCTATGCCCGCCAGGACAAGCACTGGGTGACCGGTCCCGACGGCCAGCGGTGGGAGAACTACGTCGTGCTCGCCGACGCCCACCCGGAGCTGGAGGGCCGCAGCGGCGCCGACCTCTCGCCGCTGGACGGCGCCCGGTCCGTGGAGACGGGTTGCTGCTCCGCACCCGCGGAGGTCAGCGCACCTCGGTGACGAACCGGTGCGAGGGCTCCTCCAGCCGCCGCTGCAGCGCGAAGAACAGGTCGGCCGCCTTGGTGCCCGACCAGTCTCGGGGCAGCAGCTCGGGGGCCAGCCCGGGGTCGAGGTAGGGCAGGCGCCGCCACGAGGTGAGGACGCGCACGTAGTCGGCGAACGCCATACCCGTCTCGTCCTTGCCCCGGGCGGCCCGCCAGCGGGCGAGCACCGGCTCGAAGTCGGAGCAGAACTGCTCGTAGAGCGCGTCCAGGCCCTCCAGGTCCCACCACCGCGCGACCTGCTCGGGCGCGGCGGCGAAGCCGAGGTAGCGGCCCTCGAAGAGGTCGACGTACTCGGCCAGCTCCTCGCGGACCAGCACGTCGCGCGCCTCCTCCGTCAGGTGCGCCGGGGCGATCCACACCCCCGGCCCGACAGACCCGAAGCCCAGCCAGGACAGCCGCGAGCGCAGGGTGTGCCGGCGGCGCCGCTCGGACTCCGGCACGCTGAAGACCGCCAGCACCCACCCCTCGTCGAGCGTGCCGCGGCGGCGCCGGAAGATCCGCCGGTCGCCGGCCTCGAGGATCTCGCGCGCGTGCGCGGACAGGGCGTAGCCGGCCCGCCCGTCGACCCGCTCGGCCTCCAGGATGCCCCTCCGCTTGAGCCGGGAGATCGAGGAGCGCACCGCGGGCTCGTCCACGCCGAGCTCGGCCATCAGCCGGATCAGCGCGCTGACGCTCAGCCAGCCGCCGACCTCGCGCGCGTAGAGCCCGTAGATCGTCACGATGAGCGCCCGCAGGCCCGAGTCCGCGGTGGACCCGCCCCGGGCCGAGCCGCTCGGTGATGTCGTGCTCTTGACTGTCGTCACGGATCAAACATACTTTGACCTAGCCGGGCGCCGACGCCGAGGTGCCATGACGAGAGGTCCCCCACGCATGCCGCACACCGAGCTCTCCCCGAGCGCGCACGTCGACACCTTCTGCCGGGACAACCTGCCGCCGCGCGAGCTGTGGCCGGACCTGGTCTTCGAGGTGCCGGAGGTCCACTACCCGGAGCGGCTCAACGTGGCCACGGTGCTGCTCGACGACGTCATCGACGGTATGCCGGGCGGCGCCGACCGTCCGTGCGTGCTCGCCCCGGACGGCACCCGGTGGACCTACGGCGAGCTGCGGGAGCGCGCCAACCAGGTGGCGCACGTGCTCGTCGAGGACCTCGGCCTGGTCCCCGGCAACCGGGTGCTGCTGCGCGGCCCCAACAACCCGTGGCTGGTCGCCGTCTGGTTCGCCGTGCTCAAGGCCGGCGGCGTCGTCGTGCCGACCATGCCGATGCTTCGCCCCCGCGAGCTGGCCACGATCGGCGAGATCGGCAGGTTCGACATCGCGCTGTGCGACCACCGCTTCACCGAGGACCTCCTCCGCGCGGAGGTGCCCGGGCTGCGGACGCTGACCTATGGCGGCACCGTCGACGGGCTCGACGACGTCACGGCCCTCGCCCAGGGCAAGCCGACGACCTTCGACGACGTGGACACCGCCGCCGACGACGTCTCGATGCTCGCCTTCACCTCCGGCACCACCGGCCGGCCCAAGGCGACGATGCACTTCCACCGCGACATCCTGGCCAACGCCGACACCTTCTCCCGCTACGTGCTCAAGCCCGAGCCGGATGACCTCTTCATCGGCACGCCGCCGATCGCCTTCACCTTCGGCCTCGGCGGGCTGGTCGTCTTCCCGCTGCGCGTCGGCGCGAGCACCCTGCTGGTGGAGAAGGCCACCCCCGAGCAGCTCGCCGACCTGGTCGAGGAGCACGGGGCGACGGTCTGCTTCACGGCTCCCACGGCATACAAGGCGATGATCGCCAGGGGCAAGGCGGGCGCGCTGCGCAGCCTGCGCCGCGCGGTCTCCGCCGGCGAGCACCTGCCGCGCAGGACGTGGGAGGAGATCTACGAGCAGACCGGGCTGCGGCTCATCGACGGGATCGGCTCGACCGAGATGCTGCACATCTTCATCGGGTCGGCCGACGACGAGATCCGCCCCGGCTCGACGGGCCGCCCGGTCCCCGGCTACCACGCCAAGATCATCGACAAGGCCGGCAACGACGCGCCTGACGGGACCCCCGGCCGGCTCGCGGTCAAGGGCCCGACCGGCTGCCGCTACCTGGCCGACGAGCGGCAGGCCGTCTACGTCCAGGACGGGTGGAACATCACCGGCGACACCTTCATCCGGGACGAGGACGGCTACTTCTGGTACCAGGCGCGCTCGGACGACATGATCGTCAGCTCCGGCTACAACATCTCCGGCACCGAGGTCGAGGAGGCGCTCGTCGGCCACCCGGACGTGATGGAGTGCGCGGTCGTCGCCGCCCCAGACCCCGAGCGGGGCAACGTCGTCAAGGCGTATGTCGTGCCCCGCGGCGGGCGCGCCCAGCTCGGCGGCGAGGAGGGCGAGCAGGTGCTGCGCAAGGCGCTGCAGGACCACGTCAAGGGGGCGATCGCGCCCTACAAGTACCCCCGCCAGATCGAGTTCATCGACGCCCTGCCCCGCACCTCCACCGGCAAGGTGCAGCGCTTCGTGCTGCGCCAGGCAGCCGCCGAAGAGGCCTCGTGAGCGCCGCCAGCGTCACCCGCGTCGTCGACTGGTGCGACACCGACGCCGCCGGCCACTACCACCACTCCGCGGTCATCCGCTGGGTCGAGGCCGCCGAGAACGAGCTCCACACCGCGCTCGGCCTCCCCGAGCTCTACGGCGCCGTCCCGCGCGTCAGGTATGAGGTGGACTACCTCGACCGGCTCTGGTTCCGCGACGAGGTGGTCACCTCGCTGTGGGTGGAGAAGGTCGGCACGTCCTCGCTGGTCTACGCCTTCGAGGTGGAGGGCCCGCGCGGCCCGGCCGCGAGGGGCCGGATGGTGTGCGTCAACGTCGGCAGCCGGTCCGGGCAGGAGCCCGGCGAGGGAGGTCCGCCGCCCGCGACGCCGTGGCCGGACCGGGTGAGAGAGCTGCTGGCGGGCGCGGGCTGACCGCGGACAGGCCTGTCCATACAAGGTCCTGCACAGCATGCGACGTCGACGACGTCGCATGCCGTGCAGGACGTTGCATGTCCCGGCCGGTGAGGGCCGGTGAGATGTCGGTGCGTGCTACCGCGCTGCCGGGCTCAGGCGCCGCAGCCGCACGCGCCGGAGCCGCAGCCCCCGCCGGCGGCCGCCGGCTCGGGCTGGGGGACGCTCTCCGCGGCGGCCTCGGCCACGTCCTCCTGCGCCGGGGCGCCGGCACCGCAGCCGCAGCCTCCGCAGCCGCAGCCACCGCCTGCGGTGTTGCCCTGGTCCTCCCAGGCGTAGCGGATCGCGTTGAGCATGACGTCGACCGGCTGGGCACCCGGCACGCCGAACTTCTGGTCCAGCACGAAGGTCGGCACCGAGGTGATGCCGATCTGCCGGGCCACGGCGATGTCGCTGCGGACCTCGTGGCCGAAGGAGTCGCTCTCCAGCACGCCGCGCACCTCCTCGGCGTCCAGCCCGGCCTCGACGGCCAGCTCCAGCAGGACCTCCTTGTCGCCGATCGAGGCGCCCTCGGAGTACCAGGCGCGCAGGATCCGGTCGGTGACCTTCTGCTCGACGCCCTGGAAGCGGGCGAAGTGGATGAGCCGGTGGGCGGCGTAGGAGTTGCCGCCGACGGCCTTCTCCCACTGGTAGTCCAGGCCCACGGCGGCGGCGTCGGCCGCGAGCTGCTCCTGGGAGGCGGTCGCGTCCTCGACGGACACGCCGTACTTCTGCGCGATCCGCTCGACGTTGCTGCCCTCGACGCGCGCGGGCGCCTCCGGGTCGAGCTGGAAGCTGTGCCAGATCACCGACACCTCGTCGGCGTGCTCGAACTGCTCCAGGGCGAGCTCGAGATGTCGCCGCCCGAGGTGGCAGAACGGGCAGAGGATGTCGGACCAGACGTCGATGCGCACACCCCGACCGTAGCCGCCTACGGGAAATAGTGGAAACTCGCCTGCGTCCAGGGGTCGGCAGCGCGCCCGGTCTACAGCGGCATGAACCGCCCGCCGTTGACGTCGAGCACCACGCCGGTGATGTACGACGCGCCCGGTCCGGCCAGGAAGAGCACCGGGTCGACGATCTCGCGCAGCTCGGGGAACCGACCCAGCGGTATGGCGTCGAGCACCTCGTCGCGCTCGCTCGCGGGCATCTCGTCGTACATCTGCTGCAGCCGACCGGTGAGGAACAGCCCCGGCGCCACCGCGTTGACCCGCTGCCCCCGGCCGCCGACCTCGCGCGCCAGCCGCCGGGTCATCCCCAGCACGGCGGCCTTGGACGCCGCGTAGGGCACGCCCGTCACCGGCGACGGCTGCCGGCCCCCGATCGAGGAGACCGTCACCACCGCGCCGTCGCCGGGCATCCGGGCCAGGGCTGCCTGCGCGCAGTAGAACGTGCCCTTCACGTTGACGTCGACGACGAGGTCGACGTGCTCCGGCTCGATCTCGTCCAGGCCCTTCGGGGTGCCCAGCGAGCCGCCGGCCAGGGTGACGAGCACGTCCAGCCCGCCGAGACCGGCGACCACCGCGTCCATGACCCCGCCCACGGCGTCCCGGTCGGAGACGTCCACCTCCCAGCCCTGGGCGGCCACGCCATACCGCTCCGAGACGGCGGCCGCCGCCTCCTCCACCCCGCGCACGTCGAGCACCGCGACGGAGGCGCCCTCGGCCGCGAAGCCCTCGCAGACGGCGCGCCCGATCCCGCCCGCGCCGCCGGTCACGACGGCGACCTTCCCCGCGAACCAGCCCTCGTCCGACATCCCAGCCTCATCCCGTGTTGTTGACGACCGTCGAGAACTCAACATAGTCTGCCCGTGCTGACCAGGACAACGGCGAAGGAGTCGGGATGCGGATCGCGGTGATCGGGGGCGGCCCCGGCGGCCTCTACTTCGCGGCGCTCACCATGGCTCTCGACCCCACCCACGAGATCACCGTGTGGGAGCGCAACGCGCCGGACGACACCTTCGGCTTCGGCGTCGTCTTCTCCGACGAGACCCTCGGCGGCATCGAGCACGCCGACCGGGCGGTCTTCGAGGCGATGCAGGCCGAGTTCGCGCGCTGGGACGACATCGACGTCCACGTCGACGGCCAGGTGCTCACCTCCGGCGGGCACGGCTTCGCCGCGATGTCGCGCAAGCGCCTGCTGCAGATCCTCCAGGCCCGCTGCCGCGAGCTCGGCGTGACCATGCACTTCCGCACCGAGGCGCCCGACGTCGAGGAGCTGTCCGCCACCCACGACCTCGTGCTGGCCGCCGACGGGCTCAACTCCGCCGTCCGCCGCCGCTACCAGGACACCTTCCGCACCACCCTCGACGTGCGGAAGTGCAAGTACATGTGGCTGGCCACCAGCAAGGTCTTCGACGCCTTCAAGTTCTACGTCCTCAAGACCCCGTGGGGCGTCATGCAGGTGCACGGCTACCCCTACGACGCGACCGGTTCAACCTTCATCCTCGAGATGCACGAGGACGTATGGCGTGCCGCCGGGTTCGACGCGAGCGAGGGTCGGTCCTGGGTCCCGGGGGAGTCGGACGAGGAGTCGATCGCGCGGATCCGCGAGCTGTGCGCCAACATCTTCGAGGGCGAGGACGTCATGGCCAACAACTCGCGGTGGATCTCCTTCACCACCGTGCGCAACGAGTCCTGGCGTCGCGGCAACGTCGTCATCCTCGGCGACGCCGCGCACACCGCGCACTTCTCGATCGGCTCGGGCACCAAGCTGGCGATGGAGGACGCGCTCGCGCTCGCCGCGTGCCTGCACGAGCAGCCCGACGTGGACGCGGCGCTCACGGCATACGAGACCGAGCGGCGACCGGTCGTGGAGTCGACGCAGCGCGCCGCCCAGGCGAGCCTGGAGTGGTTCGAGAACCTCGGGCAGTACACCGACCAGGACACCGAGCAGTTCGCCTTCAACATCATGACCCGCAGCCGGCGCGTCACCCACGACAACCTCAAGGTGCGCGACCCCGAGTTCGTCAAGCGGATCGACGACTGGTTCGCCGCCGTCACCCCGGGCGGGCGCCCGGACACCCCGCCGATGTTTCAGCCCTTCCGGCTCGGCAGGCTCGAGCTGCACAACCGCGTCGTCGTCTCCCCGATGGACATGTACTCCTCGCCCGGCGACGGCATGCCCACCGAGTTCCACCTCGTCCACCTGGGCGGCAAGGCGATGGGCGGCGCCGGCCTGGTGATGACCGAGATGGTCTGCGTGTCCCCGACCGGCCGGATCACGCCCGGCTGCACCGGGATCTGGAGCGACGAGCAGACCGACGCCTGGCGCCGGATCGTCGACACCGTGCACGAGCTGTCGCCGGCGAAGATCGGCCTGCAGGTCGGGCACTCCGGCCGCAAGGGCTCGACCAAGCTCATGTGGGAGGGCATCGACCAGCCCCTGGACGACGGCAACTGGGAGGTCGTCGGGCCCTCGCCGCTGCCCTACCAGCCCGGTGTCAACCAGGTGCCGCGCGAGCTGACCCGCGAGGACCTGGAGGAGATCAAGGCCGAGCACGTCGAGGCGGCCCGCCGCGGTGCCGAGGCCGGCTTCGACCTGCTCGAGCTGCACGTGGCGCACGGCTACCTGCTGAGCTCGTTCGTGTCGCCGGTCACCAACCAGCGCACCGACGAGTACGGCGGCGACCTGCGGGCCCGGCTGCGCTACCCGCTCGAGGTCTTCTCCGCGATGCGCGAGGCCTGGCCGGCCGAGCGGCCGATGACCGTGCGCATCTCGGCCACCGACTGGGTCGACGGCGGCATCGACGTCGAGGACGCGGTCCAGGTCGCGCAGGCCTTCAAGGACGCCGGCGCCGCCGCGATCGACGTCTCCTCCGGGCAGGTCACGCCGGACGAGCGGCCCGCCTTCGGCCGCAGCTACCAGACGCCCTTCGCCGACGCGATCCGCAACCGGGTCGGCATCCCCACGATCGCGGTCGGGATCATCTCCTCCTGGGACGACGTCAACTCCATCGTCCTCGCCGGCCGCGCCGACCTGTGCGCCGTCGGCCGCGCCCACCTCTACAACCCGAGCTGGACGCTGCACGCCGCGGTCGAGCAGGACTACGACGGGCCCGGCGCGGTCTGGCCCACGCCGTGGCGCGCCGGCCGCCGCAAGCCGCAGACCGGCCGCACCGACGGTCCCAAGCCGCGCCTGCAGCTGGTCCGCGAGGGCGAGCAGGGCACGCGGCACGCCAGGTGGAGGCCCGGCACGTGACGCTCCGCCCCCTCTGGGACGCCCGCGGCGTCGCGGTCGTCGGCGCCAGCGACCGCCCCGGTGCCGTCGGCCGGCTCCCGGTCCAGTTCCTCCGGCGCTACGGCTACGCCGGCGGGATCTACCCGGTGCGCCCCGACGGTGCACCCGTGTGCGGGCTCACGTCATACCCCACGGTCGTCGCCGCGCGCGAGCACGGACCGGTGGACCTGGCCATGATCATGGTCGCCGCCGACAAGGTGGTCGCCGCGGTGCGCGACTGCGCCGCGGCCGGCGTGCCGGTGGTGATCGTCTGCTCCAGCGGCTTCGCCGAGACCGGCGAGGGCGGTGCGCTCCTGCAGGACGAGCTGGTCACGGTCGCCGGCGAGCTGGGCGTGCGCGTCCTCGGCCCCAACTGCATCGGCACGGTCGGCACCGCGGGCGGGCAGGTCAGCTCGTTCAGCCCGCTGTTCTCCGGCGAAGCCACCGAACTGGTCCCCGGAGGGCTGGGGTTCGTGAGCCAGAGCGGCGCGCTGGGCTACGGCGCGGTCTCGCTCGCCTTCGAGCGCGGGCTCGGGCTGGGCTGGGTGGTCAACACCGGCAACGAGGCGGACGTCTCCGCGGCCGAGGTGATGGCCGCCCTCGCCCGGGAGGAGGGCTGCACCGGCCTGCTCGGGTATGCCGAGTCGCTGGCCGGCGTGGACGCCCTCGCCTCGGTCGTCGCCTCCGGGGTGCCGGTCGCCCTGCTCAAGGTGGGACGCTCGGACGCCGGGGCGCGCGCGGCCGCCTCGCACACCGGGGCGCTCGCCGCCGGGGACCTGGTCGTCGACGCGGCGCTGCGCCGGGCCGGGGTGGTGCGCGTCGACGACGTCGAGGAGCTGCTCGACGTCGGCGACGTCATGGGCCTGGTCCCGTCGGTGCGCGGGCGGCGGCTGCGCCGCGTCGCGGTCGTCACCACCTCCGGCGGCTCGGGCATCCTGACCGCCGACGCGGTCGAGGCGCACGGCGAGCACCTGGAGCTGGCGGCGCTGTCGGAGGCCACGACGGCCGCGCTGGAGGAGATCGTCCCGGCCTACGGCGCGACCGGCAACCCGGTCGACGTCACCGCCTCGGTGATGAGCAACCCCGAGCTCTTCGACCGGGCGCTGACCACGATCGCCGGCGACCCCGGTGTGGACGCCGTCGTCGCCTGCTTCTGCGTGCTGACCGGCAAGGACGTCGACGACGTGGTCGCGGCGCTGGCCCGGGTGCGCGAGGCGACGGGGGTGCCCGTCGTCGTGGTGCGCACCGGCGCCGACCACCTCGCCCCGGAGGCCGCGGCGACGATGCGCGCCGCCGGGCTGCCGGTCTACACCACGCCCGAGCGCGCCGTCCGGGCGCTGGCCGCCCTGAGCCGGATGGCGCTGCCCGACGTCCGGGAGCGGCCCGCCCCGCCCGCGGTCGACGCCCACCTGTCCGCCGGAATGGGGGAGGACGCGCTCAAGCAGACCCTGGCCCGGCTCGGCCTGCCCGTGCCCGTCGGCCGGGTCGCCGCCGACCGCGACGACGCGGTCGCCGCCGTCGCCGAGGCCGGCGGCCGGGCGGTGCTCAAGGCCGTCGTGCCCGGGCTGCTGCACAAGTCCGACGCCGGCGGGGTCGTCCTCGACGTCACCGCCGAGCACGCGCCGGAGGTCTTCGACCGGCTCGCCGCGATGGGCGGGCAGGTGCTCGTGGAGGAGATGGTCCCCGGCGGCGTCGAGGCCCTCGTCGGCACGACCGACAGCCCGCTCGGCCGGGTCCTCACCGTCGGCGTCGGCGGCGTCCTCACCGAGCTCGTCGCCGACGTGGCCCTGCGCCTGCTGCCGGTCGACCGGCAGGACGTGGAGGAGATGCTGGAGGAGACCAGGCTCGGCCGGCTGCTCGCGGGCGTCAGGGGCCAGGCGCCGGCCGACCGGGAGGCCCTCGTCGACGCAGTCCTGGCCGTCGCCGGCGTCGCCGCCAGCCTGCCGCCCGGCGCCGAGCTCGACCTCAACCCCGTCACCGTCCTGCCCGAGGGCGGCGGCGTGCGGATCCTCGACGCGGCGCTCGCCGCGGCGGACGAAGCAGGAGACTGACCAGATGGACATCGGCACGCTCGTCACCCGCGCCGGCCACCGCTTCGGCGACCGGGTGGCCGTCGAGGGCCTCGACGCCGGCGACCGGCGCACCTTCGCCGGGCTGGCCGGGCGCGTCACCGCGATCGCCGCCGGGCTGCTCGGCCTCGGGCTGGAGCCGGGGGACCGGGTGCTGGACCTGCAGAGCAACAGCACGACATACCTGGAGACCGACCTTGCGGTCCGCGCCGCCGGGATGGTCCGGGTCGCCCTCAACCATCGCCTCCACCCGACCGACTGGGAGCGGATCGCGGCCGACTGCGGCGCGCGCGGGCTGATCTACCACGAGCGGTTCGCCGACGACGTCGCCGCGGTGCGCGAGCAGGTGCCGCACGTCGTCGTGGTCGGCGACGGGCCCGAGACCTCCCTGGAGCAGCTGGTCGCCGGGGCCAGGCCCGGTCCGCTGCCGGTGCGCGCGCCGGACGACCTGTGCGGGCTGCACTACTCCTCGGGCACGACCGGGCACCCCAAGGGCGCCCAGCGCACGCACCGCAACTGGTTCGCCTCGATCGTGAACATGACCCAGGACGTGCTCGGCGGGCCGCCCGACCCCGACGCCGACTGCTACGTCCACGCCGGCCCGGTCACCCACACCTCGGGCCTGTTCGTTCTGCCCTTCCTCGTCGCCGGCGCGCGGCAGGTCGTGCTGCCGACCTGGGACCCGCAGACCTTCCTCGAGGCCGTCGTCGACCGCGGCGCCTCGCACACCGCGCTGGTCCCGACGATGGTCGCCCGGCTGCTGTCCGCCGGCGCCACCCGCGAGGACCTCGCCGGGCTGAAGATGCTCGGCTATGCCGGCGCGCCGATGCCGCCGGAGCAGATGCGCCGCGCGCACGAGGAGCTCACCCCCCACCTGGTGCAGTACTACGGCCTCGTCGAGGCCATCCCGCCGGTCACCGTCCTCGACGCCGCCGACCACGCCCGCGGCCTGGCCGGCGAGCCCGAGCTGCTCACCAGCGCCGGCCGCCCCGCGCTCGGCGTCGAGCTGGCGGTCGTCGACGAGGACGGCCGCCGGCTGCCCCCCGGCGAGGTCGGCGAGGTCGTCACCCGCGGCGACCACGTGATGGCCGGCTACTACAACGCGCAGGCCCGCACCGACCTGTCCAAGGCGGTCGTCGACGGCTGGCTGCACACCGGCGACCTGGGCCGGCTGTCGCCGGACGGCCACCTGTGGCTGATCGACCGCAAGGGCGACATGATCATCTCGGGCGGCTACAACATCTACCCCCGCGAGGTCGAGGAGGTCATCGCCGAGGTGCCGCAGGTCGCGCAGGTCGCCGTCGTCGGGGTCGCCGACCCCGACTGGGGCCAGCGCGTCGTCGCCTTCGTCACGCCCCGCCCCGGCGCCGCGGTGACCGAGGACCAGGTGCGCGAGCACTGCGCGACCCGGCTCGCGTCGTACAAGAAGCCCAAGGAGGTGCGGGTCGTGGAGGAGTTCCCGCTCAACTCGACCGGCAAGATCGCCAAGAAGGTGCTCCGCGCGCAGCTCGAGGAGGGTGTGTAGGTGAGCTGGGAGGACCCCACCCTGCGGGTCGACTACGCCCCCGAGGGCGCCGAGCGGCCCGGTGAGTACCCCTACACCCGCGGCGTCAGCGACGAGCCCAGGGTGTGGATCATGGGCCAGTACGCCGGCTTCGGCACCGCGCGCGAGTCCAACGCCCGCTTCCGGGCGCTGCTCGACGCCGGGGTCACCGGATTCTCGGTCGCGATGGACCTGCCCACCCAGATGGGCATTGACTCCGACGACCCGCGCGCCGCCGGCGAGGTGGGCCGCGTCGGGGTCGCGATCGACAGCCTGGCCGACATCGAGGTGCTGATGGACGGCATACCCCTCGAGGAGCTGTCGCAGGTCCGGACCACGGCGAACTCGATCGGCTACCTGTGGGCGGCGCTCTTCGTCGCGCTCGCCGAGAAGCGCGGCGTCCACCCCGACCGCTTCGGGATGTTCATCCAGAACGACGTGCTCAAGGAGTTCATCGCCCGCGGCACGCAGATCTTCCCGCCCGAGCCCTCGCTGCGGCTGTCCGTCGACTGCATCGAGTACGTCGCGCGCGAGACCCCGAGCTGGGTGCCGTTGGCGATGAGCGGCTACCACATCCGCGAGTCCGGGGCCGCGGCCACGCAGGAGATCGCCTTCACCTTCGCCAACGCGCGCGCCTACCTCGACGAGTGCGTGCGCCGCGGCGTCGACGTCGACCAGGTCGCGCCGACGCTGTTCACCTTCCTGGCGATCACCACCGACGTGCTGCCCGAGGTCGCCAAGTTCCGCGCCGCCCGGCGGGTGTGGGCGCGGCTGATGCGCGAGCGCTACGGCGCCAGGGACCCGCGCAGCGAGCAGCTGCGGATCTTCGCCTTCACCGCCGGCTCGACGCTGACCGCGCAGCAGCCGATGAACAACGTCGTACGCACCTCCGTCGAGGCTACCGTCGCCGCCCTCGCCGGCGTGCAGACGCTGCACGTGTCGGCCTACGACGAGGCGCTCGGCGTGCCGACCGAGGCCGCCGCGACGCTGGCGCTGCGCACCCAGCAGGTGGTCGCCTTCGAGACCGGTCTCACCACCACCCTCGACCCGCTCGCCGGCTCGTATGCCGTGGAGCAGCTCACCGACGAGCTCGAGTGCTCGATCTGGTCCCTGATGGACGACATCGAGGAGCGCGGCGGCGCGCTGGAGGCGATCGGGTCCGGTCGGTTCGCGCGCGACCTGTCGGAGGCGGCGTACCGGCTCTCCCAGCGGATCGAGTCCGGCGAGAAGACCGTCGTTGGGGTCAACCGCTTCCCGG
>QEUR01000260.1 GCA_003577095.1 Acidobacteriota bacterium | reverse complement strand
GTCTGGGCCTGCAGTTCCTGCGCCACGTGGAGCGCTGCCACGTGCTCGCGCACGTCATCGACTGCGCCACCCTCGAGCCCGGCCGCGACCCGCTGACCGACCTCGAGGTGATCGAGGCCGAGCTGGCCGCCTACGTCCCGCACGGCTCGCTGGGCGGCATCCCGCTGTCGGAGCGGGTGCGCGTCGTGGTCCTCAACAAGGCGGACGTCCCCGAGGCCCGCGAGCTGGCCGAGATGGTCCGTCCCGACCTGGAGGCCCAGGGGTACGAGGTGCACATCGTCTCCGCGGTCGCCCACCAGGGCCTGAAGGAGCTCACCTTCTCGCTGGCCGCCCACGTGCGGCGGGCGCGCGAGCAGCAGGCCGTCGAGGAGCCGGCCCGCGTCGTCGTCCGGCCCCGGGCGGTCGACGACCAGGGCTTCACGGTGCGCCGCGAGAACACCCCCGACGGCGAGGTCTTCCGCGTCGTGGGGGAGCGGCCCACCCGCTGGGTGCGCCAGACCGACTTCGCCAACGACGAGGCCGTCGGCTACCTGGCCGACCGGCTCAACCGTCTCGGCGTCGAGGACGCCCTGCTCAAGGCGGGCGCGGTGGCCGGCTCGACGGTGCTCATCGGACCCGAGGACGACGCCGTCGTCTTCGACTGGGAGCCGACGATGGCCGCCGGCGCCGAGCTGCTCGGCGCCCGCGGGAGCGACCTGCGCCTGGACGAGCGCTCCCGGCCCACCCGGGCCGAGAAGCGCGAGGCCTTCCACGCCCGCAAGGACGCCGAGACTGCCGTCCGCGAGGAAATGGACGCCGAGCGCCGCGCCGGGCGGTGGACCGACCCCGAGCGTCGCGAGTGACCGACGGGCCGCCATCCCCGACGTCCTGACCAGGGCGATGCATGAATATGTGAGGGACTGGAATAGTATGCCCCCCATGACCACGACCCCCGACCCCGCCGTCGTGCGCGACGCGCGCCGGCTGGTCGTCAAGGTCGGGTCGTCCTCGCTCACCGGCCCCCGCGGCGGCCTGGACGGCTTCCGCGTGCAGGCGCTGGCCACCACGCTGGCCAAGCGTGCCCTGGACGGCGTGCAGGTCGTGCTGGTCTCCTCCGGGGCGATCGCCGCCGGGATGGGGCCGCTGGGGCTGGACCGCCGCCCCAAGGACCTGGCCACTCAGCAGGCGGCCGCCAGCGCCGGCCAGGGCGTGCTCATGTCCGCCTACACCAACGCCTTCACCATGCACGGCGTCAAGGTCGGCCAGGTGCTCCTCACCGCCGACGACATGCACCGCCGCAGCCACTACGTCAACGCCTCGCGCACCCTCGAGCGGCTCCTGGAGCTGGAGATCGTGCCGATCATCAACGAGAACGACGCGGTCGCCACCGACGAGATCCGCTTCGGCGACAACGACCGCCTCGCGGCGCTCGTGGCGCACCTGGTGAGCGCCGACGCGCTGCTGCTGCTCTCCGACGTCGACGCCCTCTACGACGGCCACCCCAGCACGCCCGGCGCCCGGCGGATCCGGCACGTGGCCTCGGCCGCCCAGATCGCCGACGTCGACGTCTCGGCCCACGGCTCGCACGTCGGGACCGGCGGCATGGCCACCAAGGTCGCCGCCGCGCAGATGGCCACCGCCGAGGGCATCAACGTGCTGCTGACCAGCGCCGAGCAGATGACCGCCGCCTTCGCCGGCGATGACGTCGGCACCCTGTTCACCCCCACCGGCAGCCGCAGCCCCGCACGCCGCCGCTGGCTGGCGCACGCCACCGCAGCAGCCGGCCGCGTCCTCCTCGACGCCGGCGCCGTCGAGGCGGTCGTGCGCCGACGGACCTCGCTGCTGCCGGTCGGGGTCACCCGGGTCGAGGGCCGGTTCACCGCCGGCGACACCGTCGACCTGTGCGACGCCGAGGGCCACGTGGTGGCGCGCGGCCTGGTCGGCTACGACGCCGAGGAGCTGCGCCCGCTCGTCGGCCACCGCCTCGAGCGCGGGAGCCGGCTGCGCAACGGCGCGCCCGCCCCGCGGCCGGTGGTGCGCCGCGACGACCTCGTCGTGCTCGGACCGGGCACGCTGCCCATACCCTGACCCGCCCACCCCGACCGGAGGACCAGTCCCCATGACCGCCCAGACCGTCGCCGAGATCCCCGAGGCCGTCCGCGAGCACGTGCACCGGACCGCGCGCGGCGCCCGCACGGCGGCCCGCCAGCTCGCGCTGCTCACCCGCGCCCGCAAGGACGCCGCGCTGCACGCGCTCGCCGACGCGCTCGACGCCGCCGCGGCCTCGGTCGTGCAGGCCAACCGGGAGGACCTGGAGCGCGGCCGCGACCGGGGCCTGCCGGCCAACCTGCTCGACCGCCTCACCCTCGACGAGGAGCGGGTGCACGCCGTCGCCGACGCGCTGCGGCAGGTGGCCGGCCTGCCCGACCCCGTCGGCGAGGTCGTGCGCGGCTCGACCCTGGCCAACGGGCTGCAGATCCGGCAGGTCCGGGTGCCGATGGGTGTCGTCGGCATGATCTACGAGGCCCGCCCCAACGTCACCGTCGACGCGGCCGGCCTCGGCCTCAAGAGCGGCAACGCGGTGATCCTGCGCGGCGGGTCCGCGGCCGCCTCGACCAACGCCCGGCTCGTGGAGGTGATGCGCGCGGCACTGGAGCAGCAGGGCATCAGCCCCGACGCGGTCAACCTGCTCACCGAGGGTGGCCACGACGCGGCCCGGGCGCTGATGACCGCCCGCGGCCTGGTCGACCTGGTCATCCCGCGCGGCGGCGCGAGCCTGATCGAGACGGTCGTGACCCAGTCGACCGTGCCGGTCATCGAGACCGGCGTCGGCAACTGCCACGTCTACGTCGACGCCTCCGCCGACACCGGGATGGCCGTCGAGGTCGTGGTCAACTCCAAGACCCACCGCAACTCGGTGTGCAACGCCGCCGAGTCGCTGCTCGTCCACCGGGACGCCGCCGACCGGGTCCTGCCCGCGATCATGGCGCGCCTCGCCGCCGCGGGCGTCACCGTCCACGGGGACCCCGCGATGGAGGGGTATGCCGAGTCCGCGGGCGCCGCGCACGTCCCCGTCACCGACGAGGACGACGACACCGAGTTCCTCTCCGCGGACATCTCCGCGCGGGTCGTGGACAGCCTCGACGAGGCGATCGCGCACGTCCAGGAGCACACCAGCGGGCACACCGAGGCCATCGTCACCGCCGACCGCGCGGCGGCCCGGCGGTTCACCACGGAGGTGGACGCCGCCGCCGTCATGGTCAACGCCTCCACCCGCTTCACCGACGGCGGGGAGTTCGGCTTCGGCGCGGAGATCGGCATCTCCACGCAGAAGCTCCACGCCCGCGGCCCGATGGCCCTGCCGGAGCTGACCACGACCAAGTGGGTCGTGGAGGGCGACGGTCAGGTGCGGTGAGCCACGTCCTGGCGCGCGTGCTCGGGGCGTGCGCCAGGACGCTGGGGGGTCCCCTGCGCGGGGACGCCGTCCGCGGGGGCGTCGCGCAGCGAGTCGTGGGCGACGTAGTAGGTGGGCCGGCGCTGCAGGGTCGAGTAGATCCGCCCGACGTACTCGCCCATGATCCCCAGGCTCAGCAGCTGCAGGGCGCCGAAGGCGGCGACGATGACCACCGTGGAGGTCCAGCCGGCGATCGTCTGCCCGGTGGCCTTGGCCACCAGCGCGTAGCCGAGCAGCCCGAGCGCCAGGACGAAGCCGCCCAGCCCGAACCAGGTCGCCAGCCGCAGCGGCGCCAGCGAGAAGCCGGTGACCGAGTCGACGGTCAGCCGGACCATCCGGGCGAGGGGGTACTTGCTGCGGCCGGCGGCCCTGGCCTCGCGGGTGTAGCCGACCGTGGCGGAGGGGAACCCGAGGGCCGGCACGACCAGGCGCAGGACGCGGTGCTCCTCGGGCAGCGCGTTGACGGCGTCGACGGTGGCCCGGGACATCAGGCGGTAGTCGCCCGCATCGTCGGGGACGTCCTTGGCGCCGATCGCGCGCATGCCGGCGTAGAAGGCGCGGGCGGTGTGCCGCTTGAACGGGCTGTCGCTGGAGCGGTCGGTGCGCACGCCGTAGACCACGTCGGCACCCTCGGCGCGGGCCGCCGCGAGCATCCGCGGCACGCGCAGGCGCAGCACCCGCAGCTGCGGCCAGGTGCGGCGCGCGGCCTGCAGCAGCACCGGCGTGGCGTCGCGGCTGCCGTCGTCGACGGCCACCACCTCGTAGGCCTCCTCCAGGCCGTCCAGCACCGGCCGCAGCCGCTCCACCAGCAGCGGCAGGACGTCCTCCTCCTCGAACATCGGCACGACGACCGAGAGCACGGGCTGGTCGGCGGCGGGCATGCCTCTCACTCTAGGCGCTGGCCCCGGGTAGAGTGACCCCCATGACGTCAGCGCTGTCCCAGGTCCTGGTCGCCGCCGAGGGCGAGCACCACATCGTCAACGAGCTGCTGTTCGAGCCGATCTGGTTCGGCGTGCTCGCGCTGGTGATCTTCCTGGTGCTCCTCGGCGCCCTGTGGGCCTTCCGCAACACCCTGGCCCTCGACCCGCACGACGTCGCCCACGGCCGGCAGGACCCGGACACGCACGGCACCCCGGCCAGCGGGACGCACGCCGGCTGATGCGGCTGGGGGTGATGGGTGGGACCTTCGACCCCATCCACCACGGGCACCTGGTGGCGGCGAGCGAGGCCGCCCACCTGCTCGACCTCGACGAGGTCGTCTTCGTCCCGACCGGGCAGCCCTACCGCAAGGACGTCACCACGGTCACCGCGGCCGAGCACCGCTACCTGATGACGGTGATCGCGACCGCCTCCAACCCCCGGTTCACCGTCAGCCGGGTCGACATCGACCGGGAGGGCCCGACCTACACCCGCGACACCCTCGTGGACCTGCACGCGCAGCGTCCCGACGACGAGCTGTTCTTCATCACCGGTGCCGACGCGCTGGCCCAGATCCTGTCCTGGCAGGGAGTCGACCAGCTGTGGGAGCTGGCGCACTTCGTGGGGGTCACCCGGCCGGGGCACGAGCTGTCCGGCGCGGGCCTGCCCGAGGACAAGGTGACCCTGCTCGAGGTGCCCGCGATGGCGATCTCCTCGACCGACTGCCGCGAGCGCACCGCCACCGGCGAGCCCGTCTGGTACCTGGTGCCCGACGGCGTCGTCCAGTACATCGGCAAGTACCACCTCTACAGGGAGGACCCCTCGTGACTGCCACCGCACGTGCGGTCGAGCTGGCCCGGGCCGCCGCGGCGGCGGCCCAGGACAAGCTCGCCCAGGACGTCGTCGGGCTGGACGTCTCCGGCCAGCTGGCCCTGACCGACGTCTTCGTCATCGCCTCGGCACCCGGAGAGCGTCAGGTGGGTGCGATCGTCGAGGCCGTGGAGGAGCGGCTCTCGGAGCTGGGCAGCAAGCCGCTGCGCCGCGAGGGCCAGCGGGAGGGCCGCTGGGTGCTGCTCGACTTCGGCGACATCGTCGTGCACGTCATGCACACCGAGGACCGCGAGTTCTACGACCTGGAGCGGCTCTGGAAGGACTGCCCGGCCGTGGTGCTGCCCGAGGACGGCCCGGCCGCCGGCCAGGGCGCCTGACCCGGGTGATGCGTCGGGTCATCGTCTGGCGGCACGGGGAGACCGAGCAGAACGCCGGGGGCATCTACCAGGGGCACCTGGACAGCCACCTGTCCGAGCGTGGCCGCGCACAGGCCACGGCCGCGGCGGAGGCGCTGGCCGGGCGGGGCGTGTCCCGGCTGGTCTCCAGCGACCTCGCCAGGGCCGCCGACACCGCCGACGCCCTCGCCGGACGCACCGGGCTGCGCGTCGAGCACGACCCCCGGCTGCGCGAGATCCACGTGGGGCAGTGGCAGGGGCTGCGGCACTCCGACGTGGCGGAGCGCTTCCCCGACGTCCTCGCCGCTCTCGACCGGGGCGAGGACGCGGCCCGGGGCGTGACGGGGGAGCGTGTCTCCGACCTGCAGGTGCGCGTGCGCGCGGCCTTCGACGAGCTCGTGCACCGGCTGGACGCCGGGGGCACCGCCGTGGTGACCACCCACGGCCTCGCCAGCCGGGCGCTGGTCGCCGACGTCGTCGGGCTGACCTACCGGCAGGCCTGGCTCTCCCTGGTCGGGCTGCGCAACTGCCACTGGGCCGAGCTCGTGGAGCACCGCACCGGCTGGCGCCTGGAGTCCTGGAACGTCGGCGTGACCGGCAGCGTGGGCAGCGTCACCGACCGCTGAGTCAGGGCGCCACGCAGCAGCCGGGCAGGGTGGCGGGCGATTTGGAGATCGGTGCGCGCTCTGGGTAAAGTGGCGCAGTCCTCGCGACGACGAGGGGCTGTGGCGCAGTTGGTAGCGCACTTCCATGGCATGGAAGGGGTCAGGGGTTCGAATCCCCTCAGCTCCACCGACGGCACAAGGCTCGAACCCTTGCCAATGGAAACTTTGGCGGGGGTTCGGGCCTTGTTCGTGTCTGCGGCCCGGGTGAGAGCGTTGGCGTTGACCTGGGGGTCGAGCAGCATTTCGAAGGGCCGGTTGTGCTCGACGCGCAGCTCGTTGTCCTCGTCGATGTAGACCTTCGTGAAGAACGCCTGGTTGCATAGCCGTCGGTTGGTATCGTCGCAGCGGGCGTAGATGTCGGCGCAGTTGGCGAGGAGCCCGAGGGCGTCGTCGAGGTGGGCGCGGGCGTCGGCGTAGTCGCCGAAGTGGGCGTCGATACGTCGGGTCACCTTGTCGAGTTCGGCGAGGATGCGGTCCTGCTCGCGCTTGAGCACGGTCAGCGGGATCGCGTCGGCATAGTGGGCCTGCATGAGTCGGTCTTGCTCGCTTTCGAGCCGGTCGCGGTTGGCCGTGAGACGCGCGAGTTCTTCGGTTTCGGCGGCCATCAGCCGGTCGAACTCGTGGTGGAGCATCCCGGCGAGGGCGTCTTGCTGGGCGGGTGTGATCTGGACGCGGGAGTAGTAGTCCTCGACGAGCTTCTCCACGTCCTCGATGAGCATGGCCTGGCGCGTGCACTCGGTCCGCTTGGAATGCCGGCCGGAGCAGACGAAGTAGCAGTACACGTTGCCGTGGCGGTTCTTCGCGTTGGAGACGATGAGCCGCGACCCGCATTGGCCGCAGTGGATGGTGCCTTTGAGGTAGTGACCGTGAACCTGGGTCGCCTCGACGGCGCACTGGTGCGCGGTGAGCACGGACTGGACCTGGTACCAGACCTCGGCGGGCACGAGCGCGGGGTGGTTCCCCTTGTAGCGGGTGCCCCGGTAGACGACATCGCCTTTGTAGTAGGGGTTGGTGAGGAGCCGGTGCACGGTCGAGACGGCGAGAGCCTTCGCCGCTCGCTTCGGGGTTGGCAGGCTGCGGAGTCCGCGTGAGGTGAGTTCGTCGTGGAGCTGGCTGACGCTCCAGTTCCCGGAGGCGTATGCCTTGAAGGCCCACTCGATCATGGGCGCGCGTTCGGGGTCGAGCTCGATGGTGCGGAGCTCGCGGCCCATCTCGTCGCGCTTGCGGACGTTGAGGTAGCCGATGGGTGCTCGCCCGTTCGTTCCTCCACCGATGGCTTTCTGCGTCATGCCTTTGGTGACTTCGGTGGCGAGGTTGCGGGAGTAGAACTCGGCGATCGTGGACATGATGCCGTGCAGCAGCATGCCCGAGGGCGTCTCGTCGATGTTCTCTGTCGCGGAGACGAGCATGACCCCGCACTGTTGGAGTGCGAGGTGGATGCTCACGTCGTCGGCGCGGTTGCGGGCGAGTCGGTCTACCTTGTGGACGATGCAGTAGGAGACCTTGTTGGCCTTGACGTACT
>QEUR01000259.1 GCA_003577095.1 Acidobacteriota bacterium | reverse complement strand
ACCGGCCACCACACGTGCAGGTCCTTGGTCAGGAAGCTCGCGGTGATCATCCGCACCCGGTTGTGCATCCATCCGGTCGCGAGCAGCTGCCGCATGCCCGCGTCCACGACCGGGAACCCGGTCAGACCCTGCTTCCACGCCTCGACCGCGTCCTCCGGGTCGTCGTAGCGCAGCGTGGCCAGCCCGGCCCGCAGGTCCTCCCACGCGCTCCGGGGATGGTGGTGCAGCACGTCGGCGTAGAACTCGCGCCACGCCAGCTCGTCGGTGAAGGCCCCCGCCCCCGCGGCGAGTCGCCCGGAAGCCTCGGCGAGGTCGGCCAGCAGGGTGCGCGGGTGGACCGCCCCGACCTTGAGGTAGGGGGACAGGCCGCTGGTGCCCGGCAGGTCCGGACGGTCACGCTCGTCCGCGTAGGCCTCCAGGCCGTCGTCGAGGAAGGAGGCCCATCGTTCCAGGGCCGCCCGCTCGCCCGCGGGCGGCATCGTCGGCAGGTCGTCCCTCCCCAGCGCCTCGGCCAGCACGGCCCGGGCCCGGTCCGCGGAGCGGTCGGCGGACGCGGGGCGGACGAGCGGCAGCTCCGGGGGTCCGGCAGCCGGCGCGGGCCAGCCGTGCTCCCTCCAGGCGCGGGCGAACGGGGTGAAGACCTGGTAGGGCTCGCCCTGCCTGGTGCGCACGAGCCCGGGGCCCACGGCGTACGGGGTCCCGGTCTCCACCCACCCGATCCCCCGCTCCGCCAGCACCCGGGCGACCGCGGCGTCCCTGCGAGCCCCGGCGGGCGTCGTCTCCCGGGTGACGTGCACGGTCCCCGCGCCGAGTTCCTCGGCGGTCCGGGGCACCACCTCGCGGGGGTCGCCGTGCCGCAGCAGGAGCCCGCCGTCCAGGTCCTCCTCGAGGGCGGCCAGCGTGCGCGCCAGCCAGGCGCGCCGCACCGGACCACCGGACTCCCACAGCGCCGGGTCCACCACGAACAGGATCGCCAGCTCGCCGCCCGAGGCCGCCGAGGCCGCCAGCAGGGCCGGGTGGTCACCCCGTCGTAGGTCGCGACGGAGCCACAGGAGCGCAGGCATGCCGCCGAGTCTGCCACTTCACCGGGCACCGGCCGCGCCCTCGGGATAGTATGACGTAGGTCACACGGCGTCAACGTTTGTCAAATGTTTGTCTATACGTCATGCTGGGCCTACCACTCCCCGGAGCCTGCACCGCCGGCCCCCGACGCAGACGAGACGAGCCCGACATGACGACCATCGCCGACACCCCCGGCCTCCGCTCGAGCGACCGTCGGCCCCTGCCGTCCGGCAGCGCCCTGGCCGCCTTCTTCGCGCGGGGACGCGAGCAGCTCGTCGACGAGCACGACGAGGCCCTGTGGACGTCCCTGCACCGGCTGACCGAGGGGGGCAAGAAGTTCCGGCCCGCCCTGCTGCTGCACCTGCACGACGCGCTCGGCGGGCGCGACCACCGTGCCGCGGCCGCCGTCGCCGACGCGGTCGAGCTGCTGCACACCGCCTTCGTCGTCCACGACGACGTCATCGACGGTGACCTGGTCCGTCGCGGGCGCCCCAACGTCTCCGGCACCTTCGCCGCCCGCGCCCGGGCGGAGGGGTGCGGCCCGGAGCGGGCCCGCCGGTACGGCGAGACGGCGGGGATCCTCGCCGGCGACCTGGCCCTGGCCGGTGCCGTGCGCGAGATCGCCCTCTGCGGCGCCGGGCCCGAGGTGGTCGCGCGGCTGCTGGACCTGCTCGAGGACGTCCTCCACCGCAGCGCGGCCGGCGAGCTGGCCGACGTGCGGGTCAGCCTCACCGAGGGCGCCTCGCTCGCGGACGCCCTCGACATCGCCGAGTGGAAGACCGCGGCGTACTCCTTCGAGCTGCCCATGCAGGCGGCGGCGATCCTCGCCGGGGCACCCGAGGACGTGGCGGCGGCCCTGGGCGCGGTCGGGCGGTGCCTCGGGGTCGGCTTCCAGCTGCAGGACGACCTCGACGGGGTGTTCTGCACCGCCGAGGAGAGCGGCAAGGACCCGCTGTGCGACCTGCGGGAGGGCAAGGCCACCGCGCTGGTCGTGCTCGCCCGCTCGACCCGCCGGTGGGAGGAGCTCGCCCGCTACGTGGGCGACTCGGACCTGACCGAGGACGGCGCCCGTCGTGCCCGTGAGCTCCTCGTGGCGTGCGGCGCCAGACGCGCCGTCGAGATGCTCGTGCGCGACCTGCGCGACGCTGCGGTGGCCGCGACCGGGCCGCTGCCCCCGCAGGTGCGCGAGGCCGTGCTGGAGACGATCGACCTGCTGCTCCCGTCCGGGGCGCGCGCCGCCAGGGGCGCGGCATGATGCTCCTGCGCCGTCACGGCACGGTCGGGGCCACGACGTCCTACGACGAGGCCGCCAGGGCGAGCGCCGGCGTCCTCATCGGTCACTACTCCACCTCCTTCGGGTGGGCCACCCGGCTCCTGCACGAGCCGGTCCGCACCGACGTCCGCTCGATCTACGCGCTGGTGCGGGTGGCCGACGAGCTGGTCGACGACGACCGCCAGCCGTGGGCCGTCGAGGACCGCGCGTCCCTGCTGGAGGGGCTCCGGCAGGAGACCCACCGCGCCCTGGAGACCGGCTGCAGCGCGAACCTGGTGGTCCACGCCTTCGCGCTCGCCGCCGCGAGGCACGGCATCGGGCGCGACCTCGTCGACCCCTTCTTCGACTCGATGCGCGCCGACCTCAGCGTGAAGGTCCACGACCCCGCGAGCCTGGAGGGATACGTCTACGGCTCGGCCGAGGTCGTGGGGCTGATGTGCCTGCGCGTCTTCGTCGGCGGCGACGACCGGCTCTACCGCGAGCTGGCGCCGGGCGCGCGCCGCCTGGGTGCCGCCTTCCAGAAGGTCAACTTCCTGCGCGACCTGCACGCCGACCAGAGCGAGCTCGGACGCACCTACCTGCCGGGCACCGAGCTGGCCTCGTTCAGCGACCGCGAGCGCGACCTGCTCCTCGACGAGATCGACGCCGACCTGGCGGCCGCCGCGCTGGTGATCCCCCACCTGCCCCCCAGCAGCCGCTGCGCGGTCCTCGCGGCGCACGGCATCTTCGCCGCCCTCTCCGAGCGGCTGCGCCTCACGCCCGCCGACCGGATCGCCCAGGAGCGGGTCCGGGTCCCGGACCTGGTCAAGGCGCGCATCATCGCCCGCTGCGCGCTGGTGGCGCGGTGAGCCGCGTCGCCGTCATCGGTGGCGGCATCGCCGGGCTGGCCACCGCCGCCCTCCTGGCCGCGGACGGTCACGAGGTCGAGCTCTTCGAGCAGCGCGCGGACGTCGGCGGCCGCGCCGGGTCCCTCCAGGTCGGCGGATTCCGCTTCGACACCGGCCCGTCCTGGTACCTCATGCCGGAGGTCTTCGACCACTTCTTCCGGCTGCTCGGGACCTCCGCCGAGGAGCAGCTGGACCTCCGCACGCTCGACCCCGCCTACCGCGTGTTCTTCGAGGGCGACCCCGGCGAGGAACCGCCGCCGCACCTGGACGTCCTCGCCGACACCGCCGCCAACGTGGCCGCCTTCGAGCAGGTGGAGCCGGGCGCGGGGAGCCGGCTCACGGCATACCTGGGATCGGCCCGTGAGGCCTACGACCTGGCGCTGCGGCACTTCCTCTACACCAGCTTCAGCTCGCCGCTGGCGCTGGCCTCCCCGCAGGTGGTCCGCCGGCTGCCCCGGCTGCTGCCGCTGCTCACCCGCTCGCTGGAGGGCTTCGTCGCCGCCCGCTTCCGCGACCGGCGGCTGCGCCAGGTGCTGGGCTACCCCGCGGTCTTCCTCGGGTCCTCGCCCGACCGCACGCCCAGCCTCTACCACCTGATGAGCGCGCTCGACCTCACCGGCGGCGTGCTCTACCCGCAGGGCGGCTTCGTGCGGCTCGTCGAGGCGGTCGCGGACCTCGCGGCGCGGCACGGCGCGCGCATCCGCACCGGCGCGACGGTCACGTGGGTCACGACCGAGCCCGTCGACCACGGGACCACGCGCGGACGGCGCGCGCGGGCCCGCGTCACCGGGCTGGCATGGCGCGACGCCGACGGCCGCGAGCACCTGCACGCCGCCGACGTGGTGGTCGGCGCCGGGGACCTGCACCACCTGGAGACGCGGCTCCTGCCGGAGCACCTGCGCACCTACCCGCAGCGCTACTGGGACCGCCGGACCTCCGGCCCCGGCGCGGTCCTGGTC
>QEUR01000258.1 GCA_003577095.1 Acidobacteriota bacterium | reverse complement strand
CCCGGCCGGCCGGTGGACGTCACGGACGTCGTCGGCTGGGCGCACGCGGTGGCCGACACCCTCGGCGTCCCCGTCGAGCGGCTGCAGGCCGTCCGGGAGCCCTTCCACCCGGGCCGCTGCGTCGAGCTGGCGCTCGCCGACGGCACCACCGTGGGCTGGGCGGGCGAGCTGCACCCGAAGGTGGTGCAACGGCTCGGGCTGCCGGAGCGCACCTGCGCCGCCGAGCTCGACCTCGACGTGCTCGTCCGGGCCAGCGACCACCGGACGCAGGTGACGCCGCTGTCCACCCACCCGATGGCCGGCTCCGACGTCGCGTTGGTGCTCCCCGTGGCCGTGCGCTACGGCGACGTCGAGGAGTCGCTGCGAGCGGGTGCGGGGGAGCTGCTGGAGTCGATCGAGCTGTTCGACGTCTACGTCGGCGACCAGATCGGCGCCGACCAGCAGTCGCTGGCCTTCCGGATGCACTTCCGGGCCCCCGACCGCACCCTGACCACCGAGGAGGTCAACGCCGCCCGCGACGCGGCCGTGGCCCGTGCCGCGAAGGACCACGGGGCGGTGCAGAGGTGACCCGGGCCGCGGAGGCGGGCGGCGCGGCGGCGAACCGGGTCGCGCTCGTCACCGGCGCCTCGCGCGGCATCGGCGACCACCTCGTGCGCGCGCTGCTCGGGGCCGGCTGGGCGGTCGTCGGCCTGTCCCGCTCGGGCCGGGTCGCCGACGGAGCCGACGGCGTGGCCTGCGACGTCACCGCCGCCCCGGAGGTCGACGGGGCCGTGGCGGGGGTCATCGGGCGGTACGGCCGGGTGGACCTCCTCGTCAACTGCGCGGGCCTCGTCGAGCCGGAGGTCCCGCTCTGGGAGGCCGACGTCGAGCAGTGGTGGCAGGTCATGGTGACCAACGTGCGCGGGCCGTTCCTGCTCACCCGTGCCGTGGTCCCCCACATGATCGCCGCCGGCGGCGGGCGCGTCGTCAACCTCAACTCGGGCGCCGGGACCCGCGAGCGGCCCGACCTCACGGCATACTGCGCATCCAAGTCGGCCCTCGCGCGGCTGACCGGGGGGGTCGCCGTCGCGGGCGCCCCGCACGGCGTCCACGCCTTCGACCTGGCGCCGGGGGTCGTCGAGACGGACATGACCCACTCGATGCGCATGCACGAGGGCCGCACCGAGTGGACCGACCCGGACGACGTCGCCGCGCTGCTGCTCGCGATCGCCGACGGCGCGCTGGACGGCTTCTCCGGCCGCTTCGTGCGCGCGGGGGCCGACGACCTGGACCAGCTGCGCCGCCGGTCCGCCGCGGGGCTGGCCGAGGGGCAGCGGATGCTTCGGCTGCGCCCGTGGGGCGACGACGACCCGCTCGCCTGAGAGGACTGCCGTGTACGGCGTGCGCCTGCGCTGGTCCGAGCTCCCCGGCCAGGTCCGGGACTGGGTGGGTGAGGTGCTCGGCGCACCCGTGGTCGAGGCGCGCTCCCAGCCCGGCGGCTTCTCCCCGGGCACCGCGGACAGGGTCGTCACCGCCGACGGCGGCCGAGCCTTCGTCAAGGCCGTGAGCGACCGGCAGAACCCCGACTCTCCCGCCCTCCACCGCCGCGAGGCGGAGGTGCTGCGCGCGTTGGCCGCCACCGAGGTCGGCGTGCCCCGGCTGCTGGGGGTGCTGGACGACGAGGGCTGGGTCGCCCTCGTGGTCGAGGACGTCGAGGGTCGCCATCCCGGACGGCCCTGGACGCACGCGCAGCTGGGTGCTGCGCTGCAGACCCTCGGGGCGGTGTCGGGTCTGTCCGCCCCGCCGGACTGGCCGGGCCTGGAGGAGGAGCTTGCCGCCGAGATGGCCTGCTGGGCGCGGGTGGCCGAGGACGTGCCCGACGACCTCGACCCGTGGCTGGCCGGCCGGCTCGAGGACCTGCACGCGCTGTGCGAGCGCACCCTGCCGCGGCTGGCCGGAGGGTCGGTCGCCCACACCGACGTGCGGGCGGACAACCTGCTGGTCGAGCCCGGGGGAGCCGTCAGGCTGGTCGACTGGCCGTGGGCCTGCCGCGGCGCGGCCTGGGCGGACGCCGCGATGCTCCTCGTGGACGTGCGCCGGGACGGCGGGCTCGACGTGCGGCCCCACCTCCCCGCCCTGCACGCCCTGGGTGCCCGGGACGAGGACGTGCTCGGGCTCGTCGCCGGCCTGACCGGCTTCTGCACCCACGCCGCCCGGAGCCCGCCGGCGCCGGGGCTGCCCACGCTGCGGAGCTTCCAGGCGGAGCAGGCCCGGGCCGGGACCCGGCTGCTGCAGGAGCTCGGGCTGCCGTGACGGCGGTCCTCCTGGGTGCCGGGACGGGGCGGATAGTCATGCACGCTGTTGTATAGTCACGCCTTGTGACCAGCATCCCGACGACGCGTGCTGCCCGCCACCAGCGGATCTCCGACCTGCTCGAGCGCCACGCCGTGGGCTCGCAGGGACAGCTGCTGGACCTGCTGGCCGAGGACGGCATCTCGGTGACCCAGGCCACGCTGTCGCGCGACCTGGTCGACCTGGGCGCCGTCAAGGTCCGTCGGGGACGCCAGCTCGTCTACGCGGTGCCCGCCGAGGGCGGGGACACCACGCCGCGCCCGGCGCAGGACGCCACCGAGGTGTCCTCCCGGCTGGTCCGGCTGCTGCAGGAGCTGCTGGTCAGCGCCCGGGCGGTCGGCAACCAGGTCGTGCTGCGCACGCCTCCGGGTGCGGCGCAGTTCCTGGCCGCCGCGATCGACCGCAACGACGACCCCGAGATCCTCGGCACGATCGCCGGCGACGACACCATCCTGGTGATCACCACGGCGGCCGACGGGGGACCGGCGACCGCCCACCGGCTGCTGTCGCTCGCGGACGACACCGAGGCCCGCGACCCCGCCTGAGAAGATGACCTCATGACTGTGAGCCTGTGGGGCGGCCGCTTCGCCGGCGGCCCGAGCGACGCGCTGGCCGCGCTGAGCAAGAGCACGCACTTCGACTGGCGCCTGGCGCCGTACGACCTGGCGGGGTCGCGCGCCCACGCCCGGGTCCTGCACCGTGCCGGGCTGCTCTCCGACGAGCACCTGGAGACGATGCTCGAAGGGCTGCGCCGGCTGGGCGACGACGTCCGGTCCGGGGCGTTCGTGCCGGCGGAGACGGACGAGGACGTGCACACCGCCCTGGAGCGCGGCCTGCTCGAGCGGGTGGGGCCCGAGGTCGGCGGCCGGCTGCGGGCGGGCCGGTCGCGCAACGACCAGGTCGCCACGCTCTTCCGCATGTACCTGCGCGACCAGGCGCGCCTGCTGTCGGCCAAGGTCCTCGACGTCGTCGAGGCGCTCGTCGACCAGGCCGCGCGCCACCCGGGCACCGCGATGCCCGGACGCACCCATCTCCAGCACGCGCAGCCGGTGCTCCTGGCCCACCACCTCCAGGCGCACGCCTGGGCGCTGCTGCGCGACGTGGACCGCTGGGCGGACTGGGACCGCCGCGCCTCGGTCTCGCCCTACGGCTCGGGGGCCCTCGCCGGCTCCTCGCTCGGGCTGGACCCGGCCTCGGTGGCGCACGACCTGGGGATGAGCGCGCCGGTGGAGAACTCCATCGACGGCACCGCCTCCCGCGACTTCGCGGCCGAGTTCTCCTTCGTCGCGGCGATGATCGGCGTCGACCTGTCCCGGCTGGCCGAGGACGTCATCCTGTGGGCGACCGCGGAGTTCGGCTTCGTCACCCTCGACGACGCCTACTCGACCGGGTCCAGCATCATGCCGCAGAAGAAGAACCCGGACGTCGCCGAGCTGGCCCGCGGCAAGGCCGGCCGTCTGGTGGGCGACCTGGCCGGCCTGCTGGCCTCGCTCAAGGGGCTGCCGCTGGCCTACAACCGGGACCTGCAGGAGGACAAGGAGCCGGTCTTCGACGCGGTGGACACGCTCGAGGTCCTGCTGCCCGCGGTCGCCGGCATGGTTGCCACCCTGACCTTCCACCCCGAGCGGCTCGAGGAGCTGGCCCCGCAGGGCTTCTCGCTGGCGACCGACGTCGCCGAGTGGCTCGTGCGCGAGGGGGTGCCCTTCCGGGTCGCCCACGAGGTGGCCGGCGAGTGCGTCCGCGTCTGCGAGTCGAGGGGGATCGGCCTGGAGGACCTGGACGACGACGACCTCGCCGCCATCAGCGAGCACCTCCACCCCGGCGTCCGCTCGGTCCTGACCGTCGCCGGGTCGATCGCCTCGCGCGACGCCCGTGGGGGCACCGCCCCGGCGCGCGTCGGCGAGCAGCGCGCCCACCTCCTGCACGAGCTCGCCGCGCACCGGCACTGGGTCGAGGCCATGCCGGTCGTGCGGGACTGACGTGCCCGT
>QEUR01000257.1 GCA_003577095.1 Acidobacteriota bacterium | reverse complement strand
CCTCTACAACGGCGAGGAGCTGGGCCTGCCCGACCACACCGCGCTGCCGGACCGCGCCCGGCAGGACCCGGCCTTCCGCCGCACCCGCGGCGAGGAGACCGGCCGCGACGGCTGCCGGGTGCCCGTGCCCTGGGTCGCCGGCGCGCCCGCCTACGGTTTCTCGCCGCAGGAGCGCAGCTGGCTGCCGCAGCCGCTGGTCTACGGCCCGCTCGCGGTCGACCGGCAGGAGGGTGTCGCCGGGTCGACCCTGGAGCTCTACCGCGAGATGCTGCGACTGCGCCGCGAGGAGGACCTCGGGGTGGGGACGCTGGAGTGGCTCGAGGGCTACGAGCCGTCGGTGGTGGCCTTCCGCAACAGCCGGCGCGGCGGCCGCGACCTGACGGTGCTCGCCAACCTCGGCGCGGACCCGGTGGCGCTGCCCGAGGGTCTGCAGGTCGTGCTCACCAGCGGCCGGCTCGAGGACGGACGGCTCCCGCAGGACTGCACCGCCTGGCTGGTCTGAGGCGCCGGGGGGGGGGGAGCGTCCCGTGCGGAGGCCGCCCGCCCGTGCGAGAGCGTCCCGTGCGAGTGCTGTGGAGCGCAGCACTCCCACGGGACACTCTTCCGCAGGACGCGTGCCGGTCGCGGTCGTCCAGCCCTCCCCGCACTCGTGTCACCCCGGTATGCCGGCACACGCCCGTGTCACGGCTCCAGCGCCACGTCACGGATGCGCGCCGCCCCCGCCCGCGCCACCCTCGGCCGAGGGAGCCTCGCGCGTGACCTCGACCTCGCGGATCCGCATACCCTCCATCGTCACCACCCGCAGGCGCACGCCGCCGACCTCCACCTCGTCCCCCTCGGTGGCGACCCGGCCGAGCAGCGAGAGCACCAGCCCGGCGACGGTCTCGTAGGACCCGTGCGGCAGGCTCAGGTCGAGGGCGTCCTCGAGCTCCTCGACGATGAGCCCGCCGGAGACGCGGGCGCTGCCGCCCTCCCGGACGCGCGAGTCCTCG
Source organism: Acidobacteriota bacterium (assembly GCA_003577095.1). GTDB lineage: Bacteria > Actinomycetota > Actinomycetes > Actinomycetales > Dermatophilaceae > Ornithinicoccus. The sequence goes on along the minus strand of QEUR01000257.1, from coordinate 3,334 downwards.
GGGTCGGGGTCGGTGTCGTACTCGTCGTAGATCTCCCCGACCAGCTCCTCGATGAGGTCCTCGATGGTGACGATGCCCTCGGTGCCGCCGTGCTCGTCGACGACGAGCGCGAGGTGCTGCTGCTCGCTGCGCAGCCGGCGCAGCGTGGGCAGGACCGCGTTGGTGACCGGCAACGCGACGATCTCGCGGACGAGGTCGCCGACCCGCACCCCGGCGCGGCGGTCGTCGTCGATGGTCAGCATGTCCCGGATGTGCACGAAGCCGACGACGTCGTCGACGGTGTCGGTGATGACGGGGTAGCGGCTGTGGCTGGACGTGCGCACCCGCTCCTCGACGTCCTCCACGCTCTGGTCGGCCCGCAGGAACTCCACGTCGGGGCGCGGCCGCAGCACGTCCCCGAGGGTGCGCTCGGAGGCCCGGAAGACGTCGCTGAGGATCTCCCGGCTGTAGGGCCGCAGGTCCCGGTTGTCCTCCACCACCCGCCGCAGCTCCTCGATCGTCATCTCCTCGCCGGCCGCCCTCGGGTCGCCGCCGAGCAGCCGCACGACGACGTTGGTCGAGACGGACAGCAGCCAGATGACCGGCTTGAGGGCGCTGGCGAAGACGCCCAGCGGCGGGGCGAGGGCCTTGGTGAACTCGGCCGAGCGCTGCATGGCGAGGCGCTTGGGCGCCAGCTCGCCGAGCACCAGCGACAGGTAGGCGATGACCAGCGTCATCAGCACCAGGGCGACCGGGTCGGCGACGCCGGAGGCCAGGCCGGCCGACTGCAACCACCGCGACACGTAGGGCGCGATCGTCGCACCGCCGAAGGCCGAGGAGAAGAAGCCGGCGACGGTCACGCCGACCTGCACGGCGGAGAGGAAGGTGTTGGGATCGCGCACCAGCCGGGCGATGCGGCGCCCCCGCTCGCCGGTCCGCTCGATGTCGTCGACCTGGCTCGGGCGCAGCGAGACGATCGCCATCTCGGTGGCCGCGAAGACCCCACCGATCAGCACGAACAGCAGGACCAGCGCGACGTTGGTGAGCAGGGTGGCGTCCATGCCCAGAAGGGTATGCGGTGCGCCCCCGTCACTCGGTGGGCTGCGCCTCCTGCTCGGCCTCCTCGGCCAGGGCGTCCAGCGAGCGCGGCAGGTCGCGCATGCCGAGCAGCGGCGAGAGGACCACCGGCAGCGCGGCGAGCACGGACACCACGGCGAAGGTCCACAGCGTCGGCACGATCCCCAGCTCGCGGCCGAGCAGCCCGCCGAGGAAGGCCCCGACCGGCATCGGCCCCCAGACCAGGAACCGGATCGAGGCGTTCATCCGGCCCAGCAGGGGCTTTGGGCACAACCGCTGGCGGAAGCTGACCTGGGCGATGTTGTAGACGACGACGGAGAAGGAGAGCAGGAAGTTGCCGACGAGCAGGGTCGGCACCGGCGGGAGCACCGAGGCCAGCGGGAGGGCGAGGCTGGTCAGGCCGCCCAGCAGCGCCGACAGCGGGATGGCCCGTCCCTCGCCGACGAGCCGGGCGAAGCGGTCCGAGCTGACCGCGCCGAGCAGCCCGCCGACGGCGCCGAGCGACATGACCAGGCCGAGGGTGGTCTCGGACAGCCCGAGGGTACGGATGACGTAGAGCACGAAGAGGGCGAAGATCGCCGAGGACGCCAGGTTGGAGGTGCCGGTGCAGGCCACGATCCGGCGCAGCAGCGGGTGGCCCAGGACGAACGACAGGCCCTCCTTGATCTCCTCGACCAGCGGCCGGCGCGCCGCCGGGTCGGGCCGCTCCTCGCGGTGCCGGATCCGGCTGACGAAGAGCGAGGAGAGCGCCATGCAGACGGCCGTGGCGAGGATGGTGAGCGGCGAGCCGACGAGACGGACGAGGGCCGCCGCGGCGGCCGGTCCCGCCACGTGCGCGGTCTGCTGGCTGGCCTGGAGCTTGCCGTTGCCCTCGGCGATCTGGTCCCCCTCGACGATCTCGGGCAGGTAGGACTGGTTGGCGACGTCGAAGAACACCGTGATGCAGCCGACGGCGAAGGCCACCACGAAGAGCTGGGCCATCGTGAGCAGGTCGAGCAGCCAGGCGGCCGGGATGGTGACCAGCAGGGCGGCCCGCAGCAGGTCTCCGGCCACGATGACCCGCTTCTTGCGCCAGCGGTCGACCCAGGCCCCCGCGGGCAGGCTGATGAGCAGGAAGGCCAGCGACTCCAGCATCGCCAGCACCCCCATCTCGAAGGCGTCGGCGTGCAGGATCTGCACCGCCAGCAGCGGCAGCGCGAAGCCGACGAACTGCACCCCGAAGACCGAGACCGTGTCGCCCATCCACAGCTGCCGGAAGTCGTGGTGGCGGAAGAGGCTGCGCCGCGGTGCCGCCGGGGCGGCGGGGTTCGCTGCTGGGTCCATGAGGCGATCCTAGGAAGTGATTGGGAGTTGTCAACCGGTATGCTGCACTCACCGGTTGGTCTTTGTCAATCACTGCTACGGTGGGTCCCGTGAGCAACCCCGTGACCAGCCCCGCGAGCAGCACGGACCCGTGGCTCTACGTCGTCACGGACGTGGAGGTCGACGGTCCCTGGCCGGGGCCGAGCTCGATGCGCGCGTTCGCCTCCGTCGCGGTCCGCGCCGACGGCTCGGTGGTGGACGAGTTCGAGGCGGTGCTCGAGCCGCTGCCCGGCGCCGCACCCGACCCCGACACCCACGCCTGGTTCCAGACCCACCCCGAGGCCTGGGCCGCGGCGACCACCGACCCCGAGCCGGTCCCGCAGGTGCTCGACCGCTGGGTGACCTGGGTGCGCGCGCTCCCCCGCCCGCGGGCGTTCGCGGCCAGCCCGGTCGTCTTCGACGGGATCTGGATGGACTACTACCTGCGCCGGTTCACCCGCTGCGGGGTGGTCTCCGGCCCCTACGAGACCGACCCGCTCTTCGACCACGGCGCGGTCTGCATCCGCAGCTACGCGGCGGCGGTCACCGGACGCCCGGTCGGGGACATCTCCCCGCACACCCTGCCGCGGGAGTGGTTCGGCGACGTGCCGCACAGCCACCGCGCCATCGACGACGCCCGCGGGTATGCCGCGCTCCTCACCGAGCTCTTCTCCCGCTCCGGGGCGGTGCGACCGTGAGCCCGGCGCCGGACGGCACCCGCCGTCAGGACATGGAGCACCGCGACGCCACGGAGGCCGAGGCCAGGGCGCTCGCCTCGCCCGTCCGGCTGCGCATCCTCCGGGCGACGCTCGACGAGCCGCTGACCAACCGGGAGATCGCCGACGCGCTCGACCTCAACCCGGCGACCTGCCTGCACCACGTGCGCACGCTCGTCGACACCGGGTTCCTCGAGGCGCTGGAGCCGCGCCGCGGCCGG